>JAHBUW010000015.1 GCA_019637875.1 Pseudobdellovibrionaceae bacterium
CCCCGTGATTGTCGATCAAAACTCCCGATGAACCGATCAGATTTCCGAGCGCGAAACCGCCCGCGCCATCGCCGATCAAGAGTTGTCCGCTGGTCGCGACCGAACCGTCGAGGCCGGTGCCGCCACGCTCAACACCCAAAGTTCCGCTCACGATTTTTGCGGCATCCAGATCGGGGATGCGCAAGACGTCGAAAATTCCGGCGGTGATGTCCGAGGCGATGAGCGAACGGAACTCCGGGAGACCCGAAGCGCCGGTGGGCGCGGCAAAGACATGCGCAAGACCTTGAGTGCCGAGGTTCAAAGAGATCGTACCGGCGCCAGTCAAGGGCGAGCCGATGACCGAGAAGAGTCCCGTGGGGGCCTCGAAACCCACGTGGGTGACGGCGCCGCTCGCCAAAGGATCGAGCGAGATGCCGATGGAACCGCCATAGTTGTCGATCAGAACGCCCGACGAACCGACGAGATTGCCCAGCGCGAAACCGCCCGTGCCGTCACCGATCAAGAGTTGTCCCGTGGTCGCGACCGAACCGTCGAGGCCCGTACCGCCACGCTCAACACCCAAAGTGCCGCTCACGATTTTCGCGGCATCCAGATCGGGAATGCGCAAGACATCGAAAATGCCCGCCGTGATATCGGAGGCGATCAAAGAACGGAACTCCGGAACGCCCGCCGCGCCGGTCGGGGCGGCGAAAACTTGCGCCGTGTTCTGAGTGCCGAAGCTCAAAGAGATCGTGCCGGCGCCCGTTAGCGGAGCCCCGCTGACCGAGAAGACCGAAGTTGGCGCATCGAATCCCACATGGGTGACCGCACCGCTCGCCAGAGGATCGAGCGAGATCCCGATGGAGCCGCCATAATTGTCGATCAGAACGCCCGACGAGCCGACGAGGTTCCCGAGCGCGAAACCGCCGGTGCCGTCACCGATCAAGAGTTGTCCCGTGGTCGCGACCGAACCGTCGAGGCCGGTGCCGCCACGCTCAACACCCAAAGTGCCACTCACGATTTTCGAAGCGTCCAGATCCGGAATGCGCAAGACATCGAAAATTCCGGCGGTGATGTCCGAGGCGACGAGCGAACGGAATTCGGGAACACCCACCGCGCCCGTGGGCGCGGCGAAAACTTGCGCGATGCCTTGCGTGCCCAAGTTCAGCGAAATGGTGCCGGCCCCGGTCAAAGGCGAGCCGATGACCGAGAAAAGTCCCGTGGGCGCCTCAAAGCCGACGTGGGTGACCGCGCCGCTGGCCAAAGGATCGAGCGAGATGCCGATGGAGCCGCCGTAGTTGTCGATCAAAACACCCGACGAACCGACGAGGTTGCCGAGCGCGAAGCCGCCCGCGCCATCGCCGATCAGGAGCTGTCCCGTGGTCGCGACCGAGCCGTCGAGGCCGGTACCGCCGCGGTCGACGCCCAGGATGCCGCTGACGATCTTCGACGCGTCTAGATCGGGGACGCGTGCGACGTCAAAAGTGCCACTCACGATTTTCGAAGCGTCCAATCCGGGAAGATCCGAGCTGGCCAGCGCGCGGAAGGTCGGCACGCCGCTGTCGCCGGTAGGCCCCGTGGGCGCCGCGAAGACGAAGCCGACGGGCTGAGTGTTCAGTTGCACGTCGAAACTTCCCGCGTTCGTGACGGGACCGCCCGTGACGTTGAAAAGATCCAACGGCATCAGCAGGTCGACCGAGGTCACCGCGCCCGTGGTTTTCGGTTCGCACGTCCAACCGATCGGCGCCATCCATACGAGCACGTCGCCCGGGTTACAAGCCATACCTTCGAAGCGATTGCTCAGAACGTTGAAAACGGGGATCACGCCGCCCGTGAACGAGCCATAGCCGAGTCCACCTTGCGCGACCTGCAGGGTACCGGTGATCTTCGTGGCGTCGACGGCCGAGATGTCCGCGTCTTCCAGCAAACGGAAGAGCGGTTGTCCCGCGCCACCGGTCGGTGCCGCGAGGACGCCCGAAGTTTGATCCAAGAAGCCGAACGAGAACGTGCCTTCGCTCGTGATGGGACCACCGGTCACCGCGATCAGTCCCGTCGAGGCCGAGATCGCGTCGACGAGTTTGACGACGTTCAAGGTTCCCAGGCTTGTGCTCAGGACTTGGTCGACGTAATTTTTCGTCGCGGCGTCTTGCGGTTGGATCGGCTCGGTCAAACCTTGCAGAAGTTTGCCGCCGAAATCGACCGAGTTCGACTCGGCCAAGTCATAAAGAATCGAAAATCCCAATGTCGAGAACGAGCGCGAGGGCTCGTGCGCCGCCACGGGGTTGACCTTCATCAGGAACGGCGCGGAGTAGCCACCGATCATTTCGGAGTTTGTCGCGTGCAACGCGAACGGCACCGCTTTGATGGGGCCATCGAAAGTCCGCACGACGTTACCGCCGTCGTGCAAAGTGACGACCATCACGCGGTCATCGGTCGAACCGGGAGTGTAGGTGTCGCCGTCGCTACAGGTCAGTCCCGTCAGGGCGAGTGCGGACTCGTTCAAGAAAGCGTTCGTGAAATTCGTCGCGCCACCGGCGTCCGCGCCGCTCAGACGTTTGAGCGGATCTCCCGCCTCGAGGGAAAATGCGCCTTTGTCGAACGCGACGTCTTTCTCTTCGCCCCAAAGCAAACAGCGCTTCGGATCGGGAGAGTAGATCTTCACCTGAACGCGAAATACTCCCTCGAGCGGCAGACCGTCGGGACGCAGCACGCGGCCTTGGTAGACCAAGCGGCGATTGCTTGCGTGAGCGACGCTCGTCGACACCGCGAGATCCAGCAGGATCGCGAAGCAAAGAGCCGCGGCTAGAATGAGTGGTCGCGAAAAGCGGTTCAAGAATTCCTTTCGTCACTTCACGAACTCCTCAACGCATATTGAGGGTCGTGAAATACTTTTCGGTATTCCTGAGTTATTTCATGAGTTAACGTTTGATTTTCTCGACTTGAGGCGGAGGGTGACTCTGCCTGATCCCTAGACGAAAAGAGGGGAATTTGAGGCTCGCTCAGTCTCGCGCTGAGACATCCGTCGGGGACGGTTCGGTCTTAGGGCGGGACACTCCTTGAGAGGCTCCCCCAAATGGCGGGAGCCCACTTTGGATTTCTTAAACGCCTTCGAGGATCGCCGCGACGCCCATACCGCCGGCGGTGCAGATCGAAATTAAGCCGCGTTTACCTTTTTGGCCCGAAAGCATTTTCGAAAGTCCGCCGATGATCCGCGCGCCGGTCGCACCGAACGGGTGACCGATGGCCACGCTACCGCCCTTGATGTTCATCTTCGACTGATCGATCGAGCCCAGTGCCGAAACGCCCATGTATTTCTGGCAGTACGATTCGGTTTCCCAAGCTTTCAGCGTGCACAGAACTTGGCCCGCGAAGGCTTCGTGAATCTCGTAGATGTCGAAGTCTTGCAGTTTCATTCCGTTGCGCGCGATCAAACGCTGGACCGCCACGGTCGGTGCCATCAAAAGCCCGTCGCCCTTCACGAAATCCACCGCCGCGGCTTCGCAGTCGACGAATTTCGCGAGCGGTTTCAGGTCGCGCGCTTTCGCGAAGTCCTCGTTCCCCATCAGGACCGCTGCCGAGCCGTCCGACAGCGCCGAACTGTTCCCCGCCGTCAAAGTACCGGCGCCGGATTTGTCGAATGCGGGTTTCAGTTTTGCGAGCTTTTCAAGCGAAGTATCGCCACGGACCAACGAGTCTTGCTCGAGGCCTTCGAACGGCGTCACCAGGTCCCGGAAGAAGCCTTCGGCCTGCGCCGCCGCCGCCGTCAAATGTGACTTCAAGGCCAGTGCATCTTGCTCTTCGCGCGAGATCTTCCACTCTTTCACCATGAGTTCGGTGTGTTGACCCATCGAGAGCTTGGTCTGGGGCTCCATCACGCCGGGAAAGATCGGTTTGAAGTCACCGGGGCGGAAGTTGGCGACGGCCGCCAGTTGCGCGCCCAGGCCTTTCGCGTCCCGCAACGCCAGAATTTTCTTCTGGAATTTGCGCGAGAAAAGAATCGGCACGTCCGAATTGGTGTCCATGCCCGCCGCGATCCCCGAGTCGATCTGACCCGCGCGGATTTTCAAGAACATATGGTTCGCGGTTTCAAGTGACGTTCCGCACGCGCGCACGACATCGTAACCGGGAGTGAAGGGATGCAGGCCCGACTTCAGCGCGCATTCACGCGCCAGATTCCAGTCGAGGCTCGACTTGATCACGCCGCCGAGCGCGACTTCGCCCAGGCGTACGTTCTGCAGCGCGAAGCGCGCGACGAGCGGCTTCAGCGAGGCGAGCATCAGCTGCTCGGTCGTGACGTTGCGGTAGTGGGTGAAGGACTTCGTGAAGGGTACGCGTTGCGAACCGAGAATGAATGCGTCTTTCATGCGTGGACTCCTTATTAAATGAAAATTCCCAAAGCGTGTCCCATCTTCACCCAATTGTGATCGGGCGGAACCAGACGGGGCGGTTTCATCAAATCGGTAATGGGCGCGCGCACGATTTGTCCCGCGCGCGAAACGATGGCCTTGCCCCAGTCGCCCTCTTGCACGGCGCGCGCGGCCTCGATGCCCATGGACATCGTCAAGAAACGGTCGGACACCGTGGGGGCCGAGGAGCGCTGCAAATGGCCCAAGACCACGTTGCGCGCTTCCCAGCCGGTTTCTTCCTCGATCCAGCGGGCGAGATCGAAGCTCACTCCGCCCAGGCGTTGATTCTCGTGGGCGCCGGCGACTTCGAACGCGACTTTCACGTCTTCATTTTTCGCTTTCGCGCCCTCGGAAACGACGACCATCAGGCCACGTTTGTGCGCGCGCTGCGCGCGGATGAACTCCGCGAGTTTCGCGCGATCGAATTCGATCTCGGGAATCAGGATGACGTCCGCGTAACCGGCAAGGCCGCCGCCCAGCGCGATCCAACCCGCGGTGCGGCCCATGGTTTCGACGATCATGACCCGGCGGTGGGTCTCGGCCGTGCGGCGCAAGGAATCGACGGCGTTCGCGACGACCGAAACCGCCGTATCGAAACCGAAAGTGAAGTCGGTGCCTTGCAAATCATTGTCGATGGTCTTCGGCACACCGACGATCTTCAGGCCTTCCCACACGCGCGAAAGCGCGTCGAACGTCCCGTCACCGCCCGCGACGACCATGCCGTCCACGTTGAAAGACTTGAGCTTCTGCAGGAATTCTTTTTCGCGTCCGCGCGTGGACGTCCGGTTGGATGTGCCGATCACCGAGCCCGCGTGCGAATGATCGCCGTGACCGATGTACTCTTCCAGGCGCAGGGTGCGCCCTTCGAAGACGCCGTCGAAGCCGTCGCAGATCCCGACGACTTCGTAGCCCGCGACGGTGAGGCTGCGGGTGACCGACTCTAAAATTCCGTTGAGGCCCGGGGCGTCGCCGCCTCCGGTTAGAATGGCGATTCGTTTCATCGCCATCGATGTTAACGATTTATCTGAGGCGGCGCCAGAACAGAGACGGACCTTGCAGTGTGGCGTCCCCTAAAATCCACAGCGGCGTTCGGCTTTCATTGATCAGGATCAAGCCGAAGTCCGTTTGGCGCTCACGGACGTAAGTTTCGAACCAGGGCTTCAGGTCAAAACACAGGCGGGTGTCGCCCTGACAAAAGCTCGCTTCCGCGTCCTTCGCGATACTGGTGTGATTGCTCGGGAGCGGCTCGAGGCAGGCGCTGCTTTCGAAATCGCCACCGGCCGCGCCCCAGCCTCCGCCTTTATAGGGATGCGCTTTGGACCAGGTCGCGAGCATCATCCAATTTTTCGTCAGCGGGCAAAGTTTCAGCGCCGGTCGCGCGGCGAGCGCCAGATCCGCGTCTTTCGTTTCGATTTTCAGTAGCAGCGCCTGCTGGTCCAGGATCTGGTAGCTGGACGGTTTCAGCGACGACAGACGCAGCAGCACGCGGTTCCGCTCGTCGACCGGATACGACGCCGCTTTCAGCGTGCGGTCGTCGTCGCTTTTGCGGATGTCGGCCGAGATCAGCTTCACCTCGTCGCTCGCGCTGCGTACGACTTGCGTCTGCTCTTTGATGTTGGGATCGCCGAAGCCCATGACCTGGCCGCAACCGGTCAGCGTCGACGTCCATGTCACCGCGATGGTCGAGAGGGTCAGCCCTTTGAGGAGTTGCAGTCTCTTCATGTCGTCCTTCCTTAGAACTGAATGGCCAGGCTCGTCCCGGCGTAACCTTGTCCCGCACCGTGACCCATCAGATCGGCGACATCATCCAGCTTGGCGCCGGGGGTTCCGTCAATGATTTGGTACGCGAAGAGTTTCCAGTTGAGCGCCTCGTGATTATAACCCAGCTCGGGGCCGAATTTGACGATGCGCAGCCGGTCCGCGGGTTGCGTGAAGGTCCCCGAAACCGCTTCGACCTCGTATCCTTGCGACAGCAGAAGATCCCCTTTCAGCCCCGCGGTGAAGCCGCGGTACTTGCCCCCAAACGCGATCGACGCGTTCGTGAGCCCACCGAATTTCTGCCGGTATTTGGTGTTCGAAACCGTGAACTCCGATTCCGACGGCAGGCTGTAGCTCAGGAAGTTTTCCGAGTAGAAATGTTCGCCTTCGCGGCGCATGGACACCCCGAAGGTGGTGACGTCGCGCGCTTGGGGCATGTTTTTCAACTCTTCGCTCGACAGCGTGTACATCGAGTGCTCGCCGTAGAGCTCGACGTCGAACTGGCGCCAGGTCGCGAGCAGATAACGTCCCGAAACCTGGAGCGGTCCCAGGTAGGACCGGTCCGGCAAACGCACGAACGAAAAACTGAGGCCCATGCCGAGCGCGTTCGGACCGCGACCGAAGGGGTGCAGGAAGCTGTCGAGCCGCTGCATGCCGAGGACGGGCGTCGACTCGTCCTCATCGCGCGCCTCTTTGTCGTAGACCAGGAACGAGTAGCGGAAGAACGAGGGGCGTTTCAGGCGCTCGGTCACGGCGGGCTCGAAGGGCTCCATCGCCAGCGCGCCGCCATTCGGGGGGAGGGCGACCACGGGACCCTGAGCGGCGGCGGTGGCGGCCCGGGCATTTTGGAGTTTTTCTTCTGCCCGTTCCACCGCCGCCACCGTGATCGACTTCGCGCGGTCGAAACTCGCGTTGGGATCGGTCAAAGCGAGCGTGATTTCCGAGACGACCGATTCGTCCTCACGAACGCTTTCGGGAAGGGCGCGGTGCAAAGCTTCGTGAATATGCAGATTGATCAGTTGTTGTTCGGACAACATGAGCGCCGCCGGGAAAAAGCGCGTCGCCGCGTAGGGACGGGCGAAGGTGCGGGCGTAGACGTACTTGCCGTCGGGCGAGACCTCTTGGCCCTTGTCGAAGTCCTTCGGCACCGCGATGTTCTGGTGCACGAGGTAGATCTCGGTGCGCTCGACCTCTTCGATCAGATTTCCCAGGTAGGGGATCTGGCGCGTGCCCATGTCCTTCAGATGTTTCGCGGCTTTTTCGCGGGTGGTCTCGAGGATGCCGCTGGTCACTTTCTCTTTGTGTTCGAGGTCGGCTCCGTCGTCGCCGTTACCCACTTTCGTGGTGCTCTGCTGGTCGATCGCGGGCGCGGTCGCGCGGGCTTCGCCAAGCAGAAAGGTCGCGAAGATCGCGCAGGCCAGGACGAAACCGATGACGGGTTTCAAAACGAATTTCAGCGGAGTCAGGATTTCGGTTTTCATGTTTGCGAGCTCCCTTTGGTCAGCGGAAAGAGGGCGACTTCGAGTTGGTAAACGTTTTCTTCTTTGGGACGATGGAACTTGTTGCGAACCATGTCGGTGAACTGGTCGATCTCGATTTTCAGACGTTTCAGGTCCGTCGCGCGAACGACCAGGCCCACGCCCTGGAATTCACGCTGGTCGACCGGCACGGTCTCGAGGCTTTCGGCGGCCTTTTCCAGAATCTGGCGGTGGTATTTACGAATTCCCGCCGAGGGGATTTGCGCGCCGACCTGCCAATGCGCTTTCGCGCTCTGGGCGCCGCGGCCCTGGAAGGTCACGAAGCCGAGCTTCTCGAGGTTACGCATCGCGAGCTTCGCTTCGGTCAGGGTGATGCCCAGGCGTTGGCTGATGTGCGCGGCGGACCACTCGAAGTTTTTGGCCTCGAGCAGATTCAGGATCGCGAAGTGGTACCAGTCGCAGACGCGCTCGAAGTCCGCGGTCGAAAGCCCGGGGGCTTCGGGCTCGGGACCCGAGAGGAATTCCAGCGGCAGGCCCAGGCTGCGGCCCTTCTCTTTTTGCAGAAGCAGCAGGAAGTGTTTGGTTTCCGACGGCGTGAAGCCCATCGCCTGGGTGACTTTGAAGGCGGAATTCAAACTGAGTTTGCGCTGGCCCTTCAGGACTTGCGACAACTCCGCCGGATTCAGGCTCAAAGCTTTGGCGAAAGCCCGGAGTGAGTAGCGCGAGTTGCGCTGCACACGTTGGCCGAGCTCGTCGTGCAGATATTCGGTGATGGAATCGTAATCGAAGATCATGAGCCCGTTATCCGGCGCTCTTTGCGGAAAGACAAGGGGTGGGTGGGAGTGTCTTGTAACAAAGTGTTACAGATGTGTCACAGATGTAACACAAAGGGTTCGTCGCTTACGAAACCTTGAGCTTGCGCGTGGCGCGTTCTTTTTCGCGGACGTGGAATTCCGCGTGCGGCCAGCCCTGTTCCGGATAAGCCACGAGGAGTTTGAGCACGACCGGCGACACGAAGGGCAGATCTTTCAGTGCGGAAAAAGCGATCCATTCGGGATGGAAAAGGCCATTGTCCTTTTGCCACAAAAGCGATGCCTCTTGGCCCGACGGGGCGATGAGTTGGCCTTGCGTGCGCGCCGAATAGTAAACCTGCTGGGTGCCGTCGAATTCGATCGTGCCCAGGCGCGCGATGCCGCCGGCCTCCAGCGTGAGTCCGGTTTCTTCTTGAACTTCGCGGCGCAGTCCCACGATCGGGTCTTCACCTTTTTCGAGCCCGCCGCCGGGCGCGACATAGTACAGCTGGCCGCGTTTTTCGCGACGGATCAGGCAGATATGGGTCTCGTCGGCATTCAGAATCAGGCCGCGGACCGAGGTGCTTTTGGTGAATTTCCAAATCGACATCTGACCTTCGTATCGGCTAGGTTCAGCGACTGATGAAGCTCTTTTTCCTGACCGGCCCCGAATTTCCCGCGGGTCATCCCGACGACCAGAAGCTCTTTGACGCCGCGAAAGCCTTCGCCGATCCCGCGTGGCTCGATTGGCGCGCGCCGGCGGGTCCCGGTTACGGGGATGTCGTCCTCATCCGCACGCCTTGGGATTATCAAACTGATCCATACCGCTTCTTGCGCGTGCTCGAAAGTTTCGAAAAAGCGGGCGCGCGCCTCGCGAATCCCTACGCGACCGTGCAGTGGAACCTCGACAAGATCTATATGACCGAACTCGCGGAAGCGGGCGTCGACATCGTCCCGACCCACGCCTTCGCGCGACCGCTTCAGGAGCTGACGGAGTTCCGCGAAGCTGGGGTTCATGGCGAATGGATTTTGAAACCGCGCATCGGCGCGAGCGCGAGCGGCGTCCTGAAAGTGCGGGATGCAGAGCTTGACCGGATCATCAGCGCGGGATTCGCCGAAACTCCACGTATCGAGCACGTGAACGGGCAGCGCGGGGCGGGAAGTATCCAGGTGCCGCTTCAGGATTTGCTCTTGCAGCCGATGATCGAGAGTGTTCGCGAGCAGGGCGAGGTCTCGTTGATTTACTACCGGATCGACGGCGAAGCGGTGTTCAGTCACGCGAGCCTCAAGGTCCCGAAGGCCGGGGACTTCCGCGTGCAGGTCGATTGGGGCGGGACGGATGCGGCATATTCGCCCACGGGCGAACTGATCGCGACGGGCGCCGCTTGGCTCGCAGTCCTTGATAAGCCTTGGTTTTATGCGCGGGTGGATATTCTTGAGTACGCGGGCGCGCGCCCCTTACTGGGTGAGGTCGAACTGATCGAGCCGCAATTGTTCCACCGCTTCGGTGCGCGCAGTGAAGAGCTGTGCCTGCGCTCCCTGGGTTTCACGAAATAGTCTCTCAAACTGAGGCGTTCATCTTCTAGCTCGTGGGCAGTCGGCGCTAAGTCCTCGGGATCCAAGGTCTTCCCTCTATTTTCGCGTCGAATTCGTCCAGCGCCTCGACGTTTTCACAAGTCGCTAAGTCACCGAATCCCGCGTGAATCGGGTGAGCACGGCGTTTGCTCTATCTAGTCTTGCCCTCATCCATGTCCCAACATGGAGACCTCCAAGCCCAACCTTCACTCACGGATAGAGTGACAAAAGGACCGTAAGGTCCTTTTGTTTTTTTGCGCGTCGGCTTTTCAGGGAAGGCGTATCCGCCTTGGCAACCCGGGGTTCGGCACGCTAGATTTCCGCTCATGAAAATCTGTGTGTTCTGCGGCTCAAGAATGGGCCGTGATCAAGATCTGGTGCAAGAGACGGTGGAGCTCGGTCGATTCTTCGCGCGCGAAGGTTTCGAGCTTGTTTACGGTGGCGGTAAAGTCGGCCTGATGGGAAAAATCGCCGACGGCGTGCTCGAGGGCGGCGGGCGGGTGACCGGCATTATCCCGACTTTTCTTTCCACCGAAGAGGTCGCGCGCCATGACCTGACCACACTCGAGATGGTGCAGACGATGGAAGAGCGCAAACGCCGCATGTTCGAGATCTCGGACGCTTTCGTGACGCTGCCGGGAGGCTTCGGCTCGCTGGACGAACTTTTCGAAGCGGTGACCCTCACCCAGCTTCGCATCCACGAAAAGCCGAACCTCATCGTTTCGTACCGCGGTTACTACGACGACCTCGATCGCCAGCTTCAGCGCATGGAAACCGACGGCTTCATGACGTCCGAGACGCGGAGACTCTGCGAGTTTCTGTCGGACTTCGGCGCGCTGAAGGCGGCGTTGCTGGGGCTCCGGTCGTAAGGTACCATCTACCTTTTGTTTCGCGTTGGCGTCAAAAAACACAAAAACCACCCCTTGGGGTGGTTTCGTGCTTTCTGACGCGCAAGCGACACAAAAGGTAGATGGTACCTTACCTACTGCGCGCGGAAGACTTGCACGTTCAGGAGACCGCCGTTGGCGCGGATGCCGAACGGATCGTTTTCCGTGAGTGCCGCCGGGTTCAGCAGCATCAGCCACTGACCTTCGAGGTTTTTCTCGAAGCGAACGTAAGTGCCGGTCACTTTTTTGCCGTTCAGGAAAACCGCGATCTTGTTCAGATCTTCCGCGGCGTTCAGGACCACCGGCGAAGTCTGCAGGGAGTCGATGAGGCTTGCGTAAGCGAAGCTGACTTCGATTTTCGCGCCGCGGGCCGGAGCGTTCGTGAACACGATCTCGCCGTTCGCGATGCGGAAGCCCGAGGTGACGACGGCGCCGTTGATTTTCACGACGAGTGAAGAGAGGTCGATGTCTTTATCCGACAGCTTCCACTTCTTTTTGTACTCGGCGCGACCGGTCGGGAGATTCGAGGTCGAACCCGTGATGCGCACCGTTTCCGTCGTGCCATTCACCAAGGTGACCGTGAACGTGCGCTGATTCAGTGGCAGGGCGGGATTCAGGCCCGGCACGTCGTCAGACACGTACTCCAAAGCGTAAGTCGTTTGCACGCGCAGCATGATGCGATTCAAGATGGTGTTGAGCGTGATGTTGCCGTTCACGAGATCCATGTAAGGGAAGTGCTCGCCGTTCGAAGCGGGGATGATTCCCAGATTCGTACCGAAGTTGCGCTCGTAGCCGGCGCGCGAAGGGGTCGCCGCGAAGAGGTTGACTTGCGAGCGGGCCAGCGAAGCCAAAACGTTGGTGTAGACGGGAGCGTTCGCGCCCAAAGCACCGGGATTTTGCGGACCGTACAAGAAGCCCGCGTCGGTCAGCAGGATGCCGAAGCGCTGCGAACCTTGCGCCCAAGGAGCGCTCTCGACGTCGATGACGGCTTGCAAAGGATTTTCGTCGAGGTCACGGCCACCGGGATCGGCCGCACCGCAACCGGCCGACAGGCCGTTCACTTCCGAGATCAGCTCGTCGACCTGAGCTTGCGTTTCGGGTTTCGAAGGATCGTTATCGTAGAAGCGATCGCACTTACGAACCGTGTAATCACCGAAAGTCGAAAGGCACATACGGGTGTGGTAGCCCGCCGCGCGCGACGAGTTGATGAAGTTGATCACGCGGGTTTTCGCCGACGCGATGGTGGGATTCATCGAACAAGTGACGTCGATCAGGAAGGCGATATCGACCGTGCGACGGCTCGACTGGGGATTCGAAGTCATATTGAAAGCGGGGACGGTCACGCCGTTCTCTTTCAAGACGATTTCGCTCGAGTTCAGGTTGTTCAGGTACTCACCGCCCGAGGTGACCGCTTGGAACGTCACGGTGGTGCGGTTCGAATCCAGGCTGTCCTGGTTGAACGAAGCGGCCGACGAGCCGAGTTTCATCTGCGCCGAGTGGATTTGCACCAGCTCCGGGGGGTTGATGATGACGGGTTCTCCCGGCTCGTCCACCAGCTTTTGACCTTCCGGTTCGACCGGGGCGAAATCATACTTCGCGCAAGCCGCCAGACCCAGGAACATGATCACAGACAAACCTTTAACACCCAACTTCAGGCACATACGGCCCTCCCACGAACCGAGTTACAGCAAAGGTCTTGCCAACCGCGAAAGTTCGGAACTCCGTTTGTGTTTCTAAGAGCTTGCGCGTGAAATCGTGATTTTCGAAAGTTTTGTTTTTCGTCGCGCTTGTCGACGCGACGAGACCTTTCTCAGAGGAGAAACCCGTTTTTCACCGACGTGGGTCGGGTGAATACGATGACGACATTTCCTCGCGAATTTCCCTTCTCGGGACTTTCGCAACGCGTGCTCTGAGTTCGACAGTAATTCCGAAACTGGACCTCGCAAGGCGCATGCGTGACATATCCGTGAATGATCGCGAGGAGTTCTCGCGTCGGAAGCGCGTCGCGCGCGATGGATTTTTCCGCGCGTCGCGCGCCATTAGGGGTTGAGTCGCGCAATGAAACAACTTAAAGTCCTGGAGAGTTTGCGAAAGTCGCGACTTTCGTCAAAGTCCAACGCAATTTTCATATCCTTGAAGGCGGTGAAGCCATGGATCTTGGCCTTTTCCCACGCAAAAACTCCCGCATCGCTGCACCCGTGCGTCGGTTCGCGACCTTGCTGCTGAGTTTCGGTCTCCTGGGAAGCGTTCCCGCGCGTGCGGATTTGGGATTGACCTGGGATTTGGGCGCGTCGACCGGTAGCTACAACAACGTCGGCTACTCCGAGGTCAACCTCGGGGTGAATTGGTCCTTCACCGACTATCTGATTTGGCGTAACTCGGTCTTTAGCCGCTTCCCCTCGACGGGGGATGGAGTCCAAGGATTGGATACGTCTTTGCGGCTGCACCATTCCGTGACGAGCGATAACGGCACCTTCGGCCTCGGTTTCTTCGGCGGCCCGGGATACCGTTTCGCGTCGGCGTCGTACTCGGCGGCCTTCGCCGAAGCGGGCCTGCTCGTGAAGCTCGGCGGGCTGCAGCTCGGCGGCGGCGTGAAAGCCTTCCGTTATTCCAACCCCGGCACCACCACGACCGGTGCCGCCCTTCCTCCCGACGATGTGACCTACTTCATCATTCTTTCGGGAGGAGGCGCACTCTGACGAATGCCGACAATCGAAAGCTCGGTGTGGTCGCGCCGCTCTTGGCGGCGGTGCCGCTGGCGCTCGCCGCGTTTTTCGCGTGGCTGGTGCAGGGCGCTCCCGACGGGCTTTTTTACTCCAGCCTTCCCTGGGCGCCGTCCATCGGCTTGAACCTGTCATTTCGTATCGACGGGTTGAGCCAGCTTTTTTTGCTTTTGATTTTGGGCGTGGGTTTCGTGATTCAAAGTTTCGCCGCCGTCTACTTCCAAGGGAAGTTCGAGATGTGGCGGCGCTACCGCGGCCCCATGTTGCTCTTCACGCTGGCCATGGTGGGCGCGGTCACCTCGGACAACCTGCTGCTCCTTTTTATGTTCTGGGAGATGACGAGCCTGGCTTCGTTCTTCCTGATCGGTCTGGAGCGCGAGCGGGTCACCGCACGGCACGCGGCGCAGATGGCGCTCATCGTGACGGGGGCGGGGGGCTTGTGTCTGCTGGCGGGGGCGTTGATGCTTGGCCAGATGGCGGGGCATTTCGAGATTTCACGCCTGCTGGGTGAAGCGGCGAGTCTGCGCGATCATCCATGGCTGCCCGCCGTGTTCGCGCTGTTCGCGCTGGGAGCCTTGACGAAGTCCGCGCAGTTTCCGTTTCACTTTTGGCTCCCCAACGCCATGGCGGCGCCCGCGCCCGTGAGTGCTTATCTGCATTCCGCGACGATGGTGAAGCTCGGGATCTATCTGCTTTACCGCTTCTATCCCTTGTTCGGTTCGCTCGAGTGGTGGCCATGGGTGCTCATCGGCTCGGGCGGCATCACCTTCGTGTGGGGCGCGTGGGTGGCGCTGCATAAGACCGATTTGAAATCGCTTCTGGCCAATACGACGATCAGTGGTCTGGGGCTTCTGGTTTTGTGTCTGGGCGTCGGGACACCGGGCGCGCTGACGGCGGGGCTCGTGTTCCTGCTCGCGCACGCTCTCTACAAGGCGCCGATGTTTCTGCTGACCGGCGTGATCGAGAAAAAAGTCGGGACCCGCGATCTGCGCGAACTCACCGGTCTGGGCTGGAAGATTCCGGGACTGACGCTCGCGATGGCGCTCGCCGCGGGTTCGATGGCGGGGCTGCCGCCGGGAATCGGGTTCGTCGCGAAGGAACTGGCCATCGAGTTCGCGTTGACCGGCGACTACCTGATCATGGTGTTCGTTTTTTGGGGTTCGGTCTTCACGATCGCGACCGCGCTGCGCTTGGCGCACGCGCCGTTCTGGGGGCGCCCCGCCGCGAACATCGAACCGCGTGAAATCGTCGCGGGCTCGGCGTGGGGAATCACCGCCGCGCCGCTCGTTTTGACGATCGTGGGGCTCGCGGCGGGAATATTCGTGGCGGCCGCGGGCGCGGCGTTGATCGACCCAACGCTCTCGGCGATCGGTTCGCCGACCACTGAATCCGCATTGTCATTGTGGCACGGATTGAACTGGGCGCTCGGCCTTGGCATTTTCACGTGGATCGCGGGCGCGCTCGTTTACCGCTTTCATCCGATCATCGAGACTTTCGGTAGCCGCGCGTACTTCGACGGCGATTACGCCTACGAAGTCGTTTTGCGCGGAACTTTGCGCGCGGGCGCGACGCTCACCCGGCTTTTGCAGAACGGATCGCTGCAGTTTTACCTGATCGTCAACGTCTTCGCGATCATCGGGGCGGGCTACCTTGCGTACTGGACGGCCCCGGCGCTCAGTCTGGAGCTTCTGACCACGGAAGCGACGCACCCGCCAATCTACGACATCCAGCAAATCTGGGGCATCCTGCTTTGCTTTTTGATGATGGGGATGGCGGGCCTTTCGCTGACGACCCGCTACGCGTTGACCTCGGTGCTCGGCATGAGCGGCGTGGGCTTCGCGGTCGTCGTGTTTTTCGTTTTCTTCGGCGCGCCGGATCTGGCGCTCACCCAGTTCGCCGTCGAGTGCATCGGGCTTTTGATCCTCGTTTTGATTCTGCCGTCGATGCCGCCGTTCCGTCGCATGACCACGAGCGGGTTCCGTCGTTTCCAAACGATGCTGTCCGTGGGCGCGGGCTTCATGGTCTTCTTGGGCGTGTGGATCGGGCAGATCAAAGGCAACGCCTCGGGCCTTTCCGAGTATTTCGGCGCGCAGAGCTGGCTTGAGGCCAATGGCCGCAACGTCGTGAACGTGATTTTGGTCGACTTCCGCGGACTCGATACGATGGGCGAAATCACGGTGCTCGTCATCGCCGCGCTCGGGGTTGGGGTTTTGCTGCGTCGCCCGACTCAACCCGACGGTGAAAAGGGGAGCGAATGAGAACGTCCCTGATTCTCGCGAAAGTCGCGAAGCTGATCTTCTGGCCGCTCTTGGTTTTCAGTTTTATTTTGTACTGGCGGGGGCACAACGCGGAAGGCGGGGGCTTCATCGGGGGGCTCGTCGCCGCGGCCGCCTTCGGTGTGATCGGCTTCAGTTTCGGCGTGCATGAACTGCGTCGCCGTCTTTACTTTCATCCGGTGACCTATCTGACATTCGGTCTGGCCTGCGCTTACGGCGCGGGCGCACTGGGCTGGTGGGCGGGCTCGAACTTCTTGAAGTCGCTTTGGGTCGAGGTCCCCGTCATCGAGAAACTGGGCTCGACGGCGCTCTTTGATTTGGGCGTGTACGCGATCGTTCTCGGCATGGTCAGTTTGATCATCACCAATCTCATGAGCGACGGGGGCATCGAATGAACATCGCGGGGACGCCACTCCAGTTCGTCTTCGCCCTGACCGTGGGCTTTTTGTTCGCCGCGGGGCTGTGGCTGATGATGCGCAAAAACTTCGTCAAAATCGTCGTGGGGTTCACGCTTTTGGGACACGCGGTGAACTTGACGGTCTTTTCGAGCGGAGGGTTGGTCGCGACGAACGCGCCCCTGATCGCCGCCGGCGAGACGACACTCGCCACGGGATCGGCCGATCCACTGCCGCAAGCGCTCGTGCTGACCGCCATCGTGATCGGCTTCGCCGCGCAGATTTTTTTGATCGTGCTCATGCGGGGAGCGGCGGCCTTGATGGCGGCGCGACCGGATTCGGAAATCGGGGGTGACGAGTGATGCTGACCCCTTCCATGATTCTGATGATCCCCTTCGTGACGGCGGTACTGACCCTCGCGCTGGGGCGGTGGCCGCTTCTTCAACGGGCGACGAGTCTTCTGGGATCGCTCCTGGCTTTGGCCGCGGCGATCACGATTTTCTTACGCGTCGACGACGGTGAATTTCTGGTCGAGCAGATGGGGGCCTGGCCCGCGCCCTTCGGTATCAGTTTGGTCATCGACCGGCTCGCGGCCGTGCTGGTGCTGATCACGGGTTTTGTCGGCGTCGTGGTGAACCTCTACGTGCAAAGCCCGGAGCAGCGTTTGACGCAGGGGCGGGACTTCCATCCGCTGTACCAGCTCTTGCTCGCGGGCGTGACGGGCGCGTTCATCACCGGGGATTTCTTCAACCTCTTCGTGTTCTTCGAAGTGATGCTCATCAGCTCGTTCGTGCTGATGATCCGCGAAAAACGTCCCGATCAGTACGACGGTACGGTCAAGTACGTGCTGTTGAATCTGCTCGCGTCGCTGCTCTTCCTGGCGGGGCTGGCGTTCATCTACAACGGCCTCGGCACGCTGAACATGGCGGATGTCGGTCGGTTGTTCCGGTCGTCGACCTGGTCGCTTTCGACCAGCGCCGGTTTCTATTCGCTTTTCCTGGCGTTCGCGATCAAGGCGGGGATGTTCCCGGTCTACTTCTGGTTGCCGGCGTCTTATCCGTGCTCGCCGATCGCGACGACGTCGCTCTTCGCGGCGCTCCTCACGAAGGTGGGGGTCTACTCGCTGTTGCGTTTGAACTCCGTGGTCGGTCCCGCGCTGCCACCGCTGTATTTGCAAACGCTCGTGGTCTTGAGCCTGCTCACGATGCTGTTCGGCGTTCTCGGCGCCGCCAGTCAGCAGGAGATCCGGCGCATCCTTTCGTTCCACATCATCAGTCAGATCGGTTACATCACGCTGGGGCTCGGCTACATGACCGAACTCGCGCTTGCGGGAACGGTCTTCTACCTGATCCACCACATCGTGGTGAAGGCGAATCTCTTTTTGGTGGCGGGCGTGCTGGATCGCATTTGGGGGACGACGCAACTCGCCCGCATCGGCGAGACGTTGAAGATTTCGAAGTGGTTGGCGCTCGGCTTCTTGATCCCCGCGTTATCACTGGCGGGCGTCCCGCCGCTATCGGGATTTTTCGCGAAGCTCGCGGTTTTGCAATCGGCGCTCGACGCGCGTGATTTCCTAAGCCTGGGCGTCGCGCTGTTCGTGGGGCTTTTCACGCTCTACTCGATGATCAAGATCTGGCTTGAGGCTTTCTGGAAAGAGCATCCCGATCCGGCGCCCACGAACCGCATCCACCGTCCGCTCACGCTCGCGGAAAAAGGATGGATGGGCGGCGCGATCGCGCTGTTCGCCGCATGGACATTCGCGATGGGCTTCGGCGTGGGCCCCGCCATGGAGTTCGCGCACCGAACCGGCAAAGACCTCATGCAAGGCGAGGCCTACATCCAAAAAGTCCTGAATCCCCGGAGGACCCCGTGAGCCGCTGGTGGTGTTTGGTGAAACTCACTTTCGTTTTCGCCTACGAAATGGTGCGCGCCAGTCTGCAAGTCGCTCTGTGGATCGTGAAGCCCAACGAACGCCTGTGTCCGGCGTTCGTGCAGTTGCCGCTGGATCTGAAAAGCGAAAACGGTCTCGTGACCCTCGCGCAGATGATCACGCTGACGCCGGGGACGTTGAGCCTGGAGTTTTCTCCGGATCACGATTATCTGCTGATGCACGTGATGCACGCGCCGGACCCCGATCTCGTGATTCAGGACATCAAGCGGACCTTCGAGCGTCCACTCATGAAAATTTGCGGGGAGGTCGAATGATCATGCCGGTTTTATGTCTGGTGATTTTGTTCGCGGCCGTGGTCGTGGCCTTCGCGCGTCTGATGCGCGGGCCGGAGCTGGCCGACCGCGCGGTGGCCCTCGACATGATCGCGAGCGCGCTGCTTTTGATGATGATCGTCATCGGCCTGAGTGAACGGGTCGCCTACGCTTTCGAAATCTTTTTGACCTTCGCGTTCATGACATTCCTGGGCACGCTGGCCTTGGCCGCATTGATCGACCGCACGGGACGTCTGCAGGGTCTCGAGAACAACGAGTCGGTCGACGATCCCCGGGAGGCGCCCCGTGTCTGAGTGGTTGGACCTGATCGGCTGGAGCTTCGTTTTGCTGGGGACGTTCTTCGTGTTCTTGGCCGCGGTGGGGATATTCAAGCTGCCCGATACTCTGACCCGCATGGCGGCGGGCGCGAAGGCGCCGACGCTCGCGCTCATGCTGGCGGTCGCGGGCGCGATGCTGCACTCGGCTTCGGCGGGTGTGCGGCTGCCGCTGTTTCTCGGTTTCGTGATGGTGCTGGTGACCTCGCCCGTGGCGGCACACCTTCTGGGGCGCGCGACCATCCGCGCGGGCCTGCGCGTGATTCCGACGACGCAGAATACGGAGCTGCTACAGACGTTGCGCGATCAACCGCATCCCGAGGACGAGCCTCCCGAAAAACGGATCTAGTCCGCGGCTTTTGAGGCTTCGAGTTCGAACTCGAAGAAATAGTCGGTCAGCCCCATCATCGCGCGGTAGCGCTGATCCAGAAGTTTCAGTTCGTCCGAAGGCGTCTCGGTGCGCTTCAGTGACGAGTACTTCGGGTCCCACATCAGGTACTGCGTGCCGCCGCGGTCGGCGATGATCGCGCCCGCGTCGTTGAAGCCCAGACGTGAATAGTGAAAGGCGTAGTGCGCGGCTTGCGGATTCAGCAGGCTCGTGCCCCAGGAGTAATGCTTGAACTCCGAAAGCGCGAAATCGTAAAGGGTCGGGAAGATGTCGGTGTGTGAACCGAAGGTTTCGCTGGGAATTTTGCGGAAGCCCTCTTTGGGGACGTAAAGGTACAGCGGCGTTTGCCATTTCTGCAGAAGCTCGGCTTCGCTGAAGGTTTTCAGCAGAAAACCGTGGTCGCCCGTCGCCGCGATGATGGTGCGTTCCCCTAAAGGCGAGTTGCGCACGCGTTCGATCATTTGCCCGAGCATCCGGTTCGAGTACTGATAGACACGGAAGCGCTCGGCCGAAAGTTGCGCGTCCGAAACGAGCTGCGAAGCGAGGGCCGGCGGAATGGTCAAGGGCAAGGCCTGGTAGTTCTTCGGCACTTGGTAGGGCGGATGGTTCGTCGTCGTCATGACGAAGATGAACTGCGGCTCGGTCGCTTCTTTCAACGTGTCTTCGATGTAACGGAAGACGTCCTCGTCGTAGATACCCCAATCGTGTTTCTCGATTTTGCCGTAACGCGATTCGATCGCGAAGTCGCCCTCGATGGTGTCGAAGCTTTGGATCTTCGCGAAGCGGTCCACCGTGCGCCAGCCGATGCCGCCGCCGTAGATGAAACGTGTCTTATAGCCCGCCTGTTTGAAGTGTTTGGCCGGCGCGAAACGGAAGGGCACCTGCATGTAGCGGCTTTCGGTCAGGAAGTTGCCTTCCGGGCGGTGGGGGGCGCTGACCATCAGCGCGGACAAACTTCCGATCGTGGCCGTCATCGACGGGACGAAGTTCATGAGGACGTTGTCGGCTTTGAACTGGGCTTCGAGTTCCCCCAGGACGTTGAACTCGGGGGACTGCCAGGTCAGCCAGTAGCCGCCCCAGCTTTCCATCATGATGACGACGACGTGGGGGCGAGTTTTTTCGGCCCATTCGTTCTTCGGCGTTTGTTGCGCCAGCAGTTGGATCGGATCGTTGGGCAGTTTCTCGACGGGAATGTCGTAAAGATCCGCGGCGGCGTCTTGCCAGCGGCCGTAACCGTAGTAAAGGCCGTTCGTATTCCAGACGGCGTTGTGCTCTTGGCGAACTTTGACCGCACGGTGCAGACCGTGGATCCCCGAATAGGCCAGGTAGTTCAAGAAAGGATCGGGGGAAACGGCCGCGTCGATTTCGTGCAGCGGGAAAAGTCCCAGCGAACCGCGCGCGCCCACGCCGATCAGCGGGATGATCAGAACGTAGGCCAACAAAACTTTGAAACTAAAGTGCCGCTGCGGAAGCGGTCCCTTGTCGAGGTAGTTGCGCACCCGAAAAATCCGCACCGAGCCCGAGGCGAGCGCGAGTACGAAGATGAAGCTTGCGGTCAAAATCGTGAAGAAGGGATAGTTTTTGCGGAAGGTACGAATCAAGGCCATCGTATCGTCTTCGAAAAAACCGAAGACCAAGACGTTCAAGTGATCCTGAAAGTAAGAGTAGTAGCCCAGATCCACAAGCGTGATCGCGCAGACAACCGAAACGATGAACACGAAGTAAGCGCGTTCGAACCAGGTCAAGACGCGCGCGGAGAATCGGCTCGGAAAACAAAGCCACAACAGATAACTCAAGACCGGCAGCACCAGCGCGTAACAAAGGGCGACTAAGTCGAAACGCAAACCCATCAAAAAGGCGCGTCCCAGGTCGCCGGGATTGTCGCGCACGTATTGAAAGCCGCCGCCAACGCCGCCGCCGTAATAAAAAAACGCGGTGATCCGACACAACATCAGAAACAGACCAAGGGCGAGGGCGATCAGGGCCCAGCGGGTGATCCAAGAACGAAATACGCGAGAGGGAGAAAGCGACATCCGAATTCCGCGGGGCTACTGACCGGTTCCCTGCGCGCGGCCGGGAAGTACGCTCATGATTTTCTGGCTGGCTTCGTTGACGATGACGTTGACCGAAGTTTTGCCGCGCTGACTTTCGATCAGACGCGCGAGTGCGGTTTGATCGCTGGGCGCTTGGTAGATTCCGCCCCTTTGCATGAACAGCACTTCGGTGTTGCCGTCGAGTTCACGCACGAGTTTCACGGTGTCGGAGAAACGGATGTTCTCGTCGTCTTTTTCAAACACGTTCGTGTTGTACTGTGACTTCGGTTTGTCGGGTGATTTCGTCGCCGGTGAGGGGCTTTGGGCGGGGGCGGGCTTCGTCGGCTGGCGATAACTTTCGGCGCCCGCAAAAAAGCCCAGAACGAGCAGGGGCGTGGCGAGCAAAAAGGGTCTCAGAATGGAATGTCTCATGGAGGCGACTCCTTGGAATGTCCTTGCCAGAACGGGTCAAAACTCTTAAACCTCAATAAGATAGGTACACTCGGCCGGAAGCAACCGCAAGAAGGATATCCCATGGGATTTGGAATGCAGGAACTCCTCATCGTGTTAGTCATCGTCATCGTCCTCTTCGGTGGCAAAAAGCTCCCGGGATTGGGTAAAGCGTTGGGCGACAGCATCCGTGGTTTCAAAGAGGGACTGAACGGAAACGACGAACGTCCTCCGGAACGCCAGGCGCAGGTGCCGCACAACCAAAATCAAAATGCGCTTCCCGGTCAGAACGCGTCGGAACAGACGACGGCGGAAAAAGACAAAGCGAATCGCTCTTAGTTTGAGGCTTCGACAGATTTACGTTTCCAGAAAACCGCGGCGAACCCGCGGTTTTTTATTTCCGGGGCGGGGGCGCGGCGGTCACGCGCTCCGACGGAGGGCTCGCCAAGGACGAAACAAAATAAGGACCGCGGCGATCATCAGCAAAAAGGCGAAGGCGGTTTTGGGGCCGATCAATTCGTCGAAAAACACGTAGGCCATCCCGACCGCGAAGGCGGGTTCCAGAAGCTTCGAGCAGCTCAAGACGTTCACGTTCACGTATTTCAACAGGTAGGTGAAGAGCGTGTGGCCCATCAGGCTCGGGAACAAAATCAGGCCACCGATCGCGAAATAGAAAAGGCCATGCCCCGGAACGAGGGGCGCGCTTTCGCAAAGCGCGAGACCGAGGAAGAGCGCGCCCGAGATGGCGTAAAGCCAAAACGAAAAACGCAGATTGGACGAGGTCAGGCGCGCTTGCCGACTGGCCAGGACGTAGGCGGCGTGCAAGATGGCCGAGATCAGGGCGGAAAAGTCGCCCGCTAAACTTGTCGCCTGGGAACGGGCGGTCGCGGCCCGCGTGGGATCGGTCATCAGCAGATAGATTCCCATTGCGGCCAGTCCGTAGACGAAGAACAGATGCTTGGGGAATTTTTCTCGGTACCAAACACTCGCCCCGATCGCGGTGAAAACGGGGGCCGCGCTAAAAATCATCACGACGTGGGCAACGCTCGTGGTTTGGGCACTATGGACGTAGGTCCAGAGGTGGGCCGCAAAGAAGACGCCCGCCGCGAGGGTGTTTCGGCTTTCGCTTTTGGAACTGAACCGCAGGGATTCACCACGCCAAAGGGTCGGCACGCTCATGCAGAAGGCCGCACCCAGTAAGCGCCAGAGACAAATCACGGCGATGGATGCGCCGGCCATTCGCACCCAAAGGGGCGAACTGGACAGGCTGAAGAGCGCGATCAGGAGCAGGCCCAAATTCATGAAGGTTCAGCATAGCGCCTCGACTGAAGTATGACCAGTGGCGCTAAGCCTTTCTTTTTATGAGCTTTTGTTTTGGAATGAAGTGGTCATTCGACAAGGAGTCACCACCATGAGAAAATTGCTCTTGATCGCGCCTATGGCTTTGTTTGCCCTTCAAATGGGCTGCGAGAAGAAACCCAAACTCGATAACGATATGTCCCGGGCGAGCTACGCGATTGGTCAACAGATCGGATCGAACCTGAAGAACCAGAATCTGGAATTGGACAAAGATGCTTTGTCGATTTCGATCAAAGACGTTCTTGAGAACAAGCCTTCGCGTCTGAAGCCCGAAGAAATCCAGCAGGCTCTGATGAAGCTGCAGGAGACCATCAACACGAAGCAAGCGGCGGCGGCGACCGAGAACGCGGAAAAAGGCAAAGCGTTCCTCGAGACCAATAAAGCGGCGGCGGGCGTGAAAACCACTTCGAGCGGTCTGCAAATCCAGATCACCGAAGAAGGTAAAGGCAAAGTCCCCACTGAAAAAGACACCGTGAAGGCGCACTACAAAGGCGCGTTGATCGACGGTAAAGTCTTCGACAGCTCGTATGACCGTGGTCAACCCGCTGAGTTCCCCGTGAACCAAGTCATCAAAGGTTGGACCGAAGCTTTGACCAGCATGAAAGTCGGCACCAAGGCACGTCTGTTCATTCCCCCCGAGTTGGGTTACGGACCGAACGACCGTCCCGGTATCCCGGCGAACTCGGTCCTCGTGTTCGACGTCGAGCTGCTCGATATCGTTCCCGTTAAAAAATAATCACGAATCTAACGATTTGGATTTTGAGAACCCGGCGCAAGAATCACTGTGCCGGGTTTTTTATTTGCGCGCGGGGACGCCCGGGCGCATAACCGGAGCATGAGTCAGCTCACCCCGGATATCTTCCCTTTCGATCAAGACCCCTTCGATTTGTTTCTGCAAGAGCTCAAAGCGGCCGAAGACGCCGGTATGAAGGAACCGAACGCGATGACCCTCGCGACGGTTTCGGCGATGGGCCAGCCCCGTGCGCGCACGGTGTTTTTTAAGGGCTACTCGGATGGCGAAAACTCGAAGGGCTTTCGTTTCTTCACCAACTACGACAGCGACAAGGCGAACGAGATGTCCCGTGGCCGTGCGGGACTGCTGTTCCACTGGAACTTGCTCGAGCGCCAGGTGCGTATCGAAGGCCGTGTCGAGAAAACCTCGCGTGAGGAATCCGAGGCCTACTTCCGCACGCGTCCGCGCATCTCGCAGCTGGGCGCCTGGAGTTCCGAGCAGAGCCGCGAAATCCCCAATCACAAATGGCTTGAAGATCGCTTTGAGAGTTTCGAGGCGAAGTTCGCCGGGGGCGAGGTCCCGTGCCCGCCGCATTGGGGTGGTTACCGCGTGATTCCTTTGGAGTTCGAGTTCTGGATCGCGCGGGCGGGGCGGATGCACGAACGTTACGTTTACCAGCGTCTGAGCGATACCGACGGCTGGCGCCGCTTCATGCGGAGTCCCTGATGGCGGGGCTTCTGGTCACGGGCTTCAAACCTTTCCTGGGCGAATCGGAAAATCCGAGCGAGCTCGTGCTTGGACCGCTCGCGCAAGAGTTCGGCGTGCGCACGTTGACCTTGCCGGTCGAGTACCGGCGCGCTTTCGAAGTGCTGCGTGAAGAGCTGCGCCGCGAGCCCGCGGACGCGATCTTGCTTTTAGGCCAGGCCGCGACCGCGACGCGATTGAAGTTAGAGCGTGTCGCCTTGAATTTGATGGATGCCTCGGCCGCCGATGAGGCGGGCGAACTCAACTTGGAAACCCCCATCGTGAAATCCGGCGCGCTCGCCCTCGCGACGACGCTGCCTTTGCGCGAATGGTGGACGCAGCTTGCGGATCCGCAGTCTTACGAAATCTCGAATTCGGCGGGCGCCTTCGTCTGCAATTCGACCTATTACTTGGCCTTGAATGAACTCGCGGGCCGTACGCCGTGTTTGTTCGTGCATTTACCGCCGCTCCCGGGACAGGTCGCTGCGGGCAAGGCGGGGACCTCCCCCATGGAGCTGGCGCGTATGGTGACGCTGCTACGGCCCCTCGTCAGCCGGATGCAAGGTCTGACGCTCGCACGAAGCTGACGCGAATCTGAAGTCGCGCCGGAATGACACGTCAAACACTTCGACGGGGCCCGGGTTGCTCTGGGCGCCCGAAGCCCAAAGACTTTCGCCGTTTATCGCGATTCGCATTTCAAAACGTGCAGGATTTCGCCACCGGCTCTGACCCCAACTCTGCCCAGGGCGAGGCTCGAAGCTTGGCCGCGCTCTTGCTCTAAGGAGGAACGGGCGGGACGCGCCAGGGGGTCACATGAAACATCAAGCTTGGATTTACGCGCTGGTTTCGGTCACGGTCCTGGTCGGATTTCAAAACTGCGGTAACAACGCCAATGTCGATCGGCCCGCCCCCGCCGTGGAAAAGTTCGAGGGCGAGGCGAAAGCCATCGTCGGTGACTGGGCGCAGGCCTGCGAGAAACAGACGGCGAAAGACGGCACGAAATACTCCACGCGCCTGAAACTGAAAATCCAAAGCGACGGTCAGTTCGCGCTCGAGACGGCGACCTTCGCCGACGAAGCCTGCGGAACGCATTCGATGTCCCTGTCCTTTGCGGGAAACATCGAGGCCCTTCCGGGCGATCTGCTCGAGGGCTCGATGGACTCGCTTTTGTTGTCCCACGGGAACGCGACGCTCGTTTCGCAATACAATAAAGGAAACGTCTGCGGTCGGAACGACTGGCAACTTGGTGTCGCGAAAAGTCTGATGGGACTCAACTGCGTGGACGTCACGTATTCGGAAACCATCGGCGGCGTGACCGAGGAAGTGAAGATCTACGTCGCGGGCCTCGCGAGTACCGTGAAACAGTTCCCGCTCGCGATCGACCGCACCCCGTTCTCGCTCGACGGGGATCAATTGACCCTGGACGGTTTCACGATGAACGGGAAAGCGCTGACGACGCCGTTTCTGCGTCAGTAAGATTCGAAAAAAAAGATTGTGGAAATGAAAGAGGAGCCGGTCAGGGCTCCTTTTTTTATGCCGACGACGCTTTAGTGAAGCGCGCAGGGCGAGACGAGATAGAACTCGGGGATCTCGATATCGAAGTTGTCGCCCTCTTCGGTCGCCATCTGGTAAGTGCCGCGCATGGAACCCGAAGGCGAGTTCAACGGACAGGCGCTTTCATACTCGAAATGTTGTCCGGGCGGGATGCGGGGCTGAACGCCGATGACGCCCGCGCCGCGGACTTCTTCGACTTGGCCAAGGGCATCGGTGATGATCCAGTGACGGCTCATCAGCTGCGCGGGGACCGAACCTTTGTTGGTGATCCGCACGCGGTACGCGAAGAAGTAATAGCCCGACTCGGGACGCGACTCTTTGTCGACGTACGAGACCGTCACGTTGACATCAAAACGGGGGCTGAGCTGTTTTTGCACCGCCATAATTTCTCTCCGCCATGAGGCTGATTTCCGGTTTCGGAAATCAAGGCTAGAGAAGCACGCGCGGGCCGGTCAAGTCAGCAATCCGATCCGGAATTCGATTTTAGACTTAACGCAAAGGGATAGATTTCAGTTCGAAAACCAAAGGATAGTGATCCGAGGGCAGCTGCGCCTTGGCGTCAAGCGTCGTGGGGCGATCCAGCGGGAAACCCATGGGATCCAAATAGCGGTAAACACGCACGGAATCCCGTTTGAGATAGGGCTGCGCCTCGGGGGAAAGAAACGCGTAGTCGAGCTGTTTGCCCTCGGTGCGCGTGCGGTGAATCTGGAAATAGGTTTTCGCGTCATCCGCACTGACGTTGCCGAGCTCGCAAACGTCCAGAAAGTCCGGATGCTCGGCCAGCGTCGAGAACTCGGCATCGCGTCCATGGTGACTGGCGTTGCCATTGAAATCGCCCGCGACACAGATCGGCACGCTGCGCTGCCAGCGTTCGCGCAGTCCCGTGTAGACCTCCATCAAGGTTTTGAATTCGGCTTGGCGACGTTCGAACCCCAGCGGATCGATGCGGTCGCGATCCAGTTGCGACTTCAAATGCGTCATCACGAAAACGAAAAAGGGGTGTTCGTGATTGTTGAGGAACAGATGCAGCTCGGCCGCGTCCCGCGAAAAACGGTGACCGCCGGTGACGGGCTGATCCAGAGATTGGCGTTCGTGCGGATACAGGTAGTTGATGCTGCGGTTCCGGTTACTGAAGACGTCGAAATAGAAACCGATATCGCGACGAAGTAAAAAGCCGATGTCGATATTGCGGTCGGAGTTGCCCTCGACCAAAACGGGAGAATAACGTCCGCCCAAAAACAAACGATTGAAGTTCGTCAGGCTTTCCAGCCCGCCGACCTCGCAAAGCAGGATGAGGTCCGGGTTTTCGCTCGTGATGATCTCGGCGAGCGCTTTGGTTTTCGCCAGGGACTTGTTGGGATAGATCGACGTCGACAATTTCTGCCATTGGATCTCGTCCAATTTCAGATGCTCGGAGGTCAGTGTCTGATCCGAAAGCAAGAACAAGTTCTCGAGGTTCCAGATCATGACCTTGAGGTCGCAGGTGATCTTCGTCATGGGCTAGCATCCAGTTTGCCCTAGGGTCCCGGCATTCGCCAAGACCTTCCCATACGAAGCCTCAAGAATCAGCCGCCGTGAGCGCCCAGGCAGGCCCGACGGCCCGAAGTCTTGGACTGGACCCACAGCACGCTGCGCGCGACGCTCGTCTTGATGGCCGAGCGGCCCTCGCCTTTGGGGCCGGTCTCGACCTTGATGAACTCTTTCAGGACCTCGAAGCGGAAGGCGATCCGGAGCATCGGCTTCATCACGTAGTCCATCGAGTACAAAAGCATCGCATCGAAGGGCCAGGGGATCAGACCGATGGGCGGGTTCATGCCGGCCGCGAAGCGGTTCGGTGACGTGATGAAGAAGGACGAAACTCCCGGAGGGGTCGGCGGATAGTGCACGACTCCACGCTCGGGCAGGGTCTCGCGGCCTTTCATCATATTGGCGAACATCAGTCCCCATTTGGGGACGATGGCGGCGTTTCCGGTCAGCGCGGTCATGGTGCCGCGGAAGGATTCCGTGATCCGGAAGATCTGCAGAACCGCCGAAGAGTCGGTTTTGTTCCAGCCGATGAAGATACCGATATCGAACGAGCCGCCGAAGCCTTTGCGTTTTTCCTTGAACTGCGCGCCCAGGAAACCCGTCACGCCGATCGACGCGAACGCGCCGACTTCGTTCGAGTTCGCGACGAGCGCGGGACGCGACCAGAAGTTGCGGTCCAAGTTCAAGATGATGCGTTGGATGATTTCGTGACGGCGCTCTTGCATCGTCTTGAGGACGATCCGACTTTCTTCCGGAGTCAGGCCGAATTCACGTGCCTCGCGCTCCATCACCGCTTCGATTTCCGCGCGCTGACTGCGCGACAGATTACGTTCGTTCAGAAGGGTCTGCAGGGGGTGATTCAAGACGTCGGACGGGTGCGGTCTCATGAATTCACGCATGTGATCCCAGCTCCAGCGGATGCGGTCTTTCACGAACGCGCCGGTGCCGAACATATTGCCCATGAACGACGTCGACAGCAGCTGGGCCGCGCGGGTCAAAAAGATCACGCGGTTCGTGTGGAACATCTGTTGGTAATCCGCGGGCAACTTCTCGTAGTGACCGCGCAAATCGTCGGGAATGGTGTCGATCGCCGGGACTTCGAAACGGTAGCCGTTGACCGTGATGATCAAAGGATTGTTGATCCCGCCTTTGGCGTTCTCGACGGTTACGGACGGGGCTTTCATTTCGGCCTGGGGATCGCCCTCGACCGAACCCTGGATGATACGCCCGTCCGCATCGGCCCAAGCGGGGGCCGAGAGGACGAGGGTCATCGCCAAAGCCAAACTCTGCAACATTCCGAATAACACCTTCTGAAGAGGCATATCCGCATTCCCTTTTTCCGCCGGCGACCAGTCGTTAGTCAGTGACGCCAAATGTGGTCACTGCTCCTCGGGCTCCCGGCTTCTTTTAATCAATTTACGCAAGCACCGGAGGCGCGATCAGGAGAAACACTAGGATTCCCGACAACGTGACAAACAACCATTCGTCCATCCAGCACCTCGCTCGGCGGGGGAAGTGCGAATCTAGTGCCAGGAAGGGGTGAAGGCGCAGGCCTCGGAACGGGCGGTGGGCAAGGCTTCCGGTCCGCCGTCGTTGATTTGGCGTTGGGCCTGATCGCTCGCGAGTTCAACCCAGGAGCTACGGGGCGAGCGGTGCCAGCGTTCGTCCGCGGAACTCAGGGCGCGAAAGTCCCCCGAGCCCGTTTGGCCGTCGGGCCAAGCCATCAGGACGATGGCGAAGTGTTCGGCCAGGTCGGTGGGGCAATTGGAAAGGTCGAACATCGCGTAGGGACGGCCGTCCCGCGCCGAAATGCGGGCCTCGTCCTCGAAGCTGGTTTGCGTGAGCTCTTGGCCGTCGAAGCGCACGCGCAGATCCACGCGCGCCCGCAGACCGTCCGCCGCCGTGTTTTCGATGATCCGGAATTCCGACTCGAACTCATAGGTGCGGTCGCCGCTGATCATTTCTTGTTTGGTGCTCCAGACGCGACCCCGCTCTTGAAGGGCGTTCAGGAAATTCTGCATCTGCGCGCGCCGCTGCGGCTGCATGTCGACCAGCCAAGCCCAGGGTTTGAAGGCCGGGTCCACCAGACGCGCGAACAGATCCTGATGTTTTTCAAACGTCAGACGTCGCAGGTCCGCGAGCGAAAGCCGCGCGGCCTTGTCGAGGGCGGGGGGCGGGAGCGGAGCGGTCACGGGGGCGGCAGAGGCGGAGGGAATCGAGGCGATGCCCCGCCGCGCGAGAGGTGCGGTCGGGGGCGCGAGTCGCGGAGCCTCAACGGCCGTGACCGGCCGACGAGGTTTGATCTTCACTTCGCGTGATTCCACGCTCGTCATGAAGAACAGACTGAACCACATCATGAACCCCAAACCCAATCCCAAGATGATCCGATTCATCATGAGACCATCTTAGCGGGGCCGGGCCGGGCTTTGCCCGCGGGAAATGGACCCTGTCTCAAGCTGAGACAGGGTTTTCCTTGGGCTTCAATTTACGCTTATTGGAGGAGCGAGCGGAGCATCCACGCGGTCTTTTCGTGGAGCTGCATCCGCTGCGTCAGCAGGTCCGCCGAGGGCTCATCCGAAGCCTTGTCGACGACCTTGAACACTTCGCGGGCGGTGCGCACGACGGACTCTTGGCCCGCGACGAGAGAGCGGATCATCTCTTCCGCCGAAAGTTTGCCGGTCTCTTCTTTGATCGAAGACATGGCCGCGAACTCTTTGTAGGTGCCGGGCGCCGGGAAGCCCAGGGCGCGGATGCGCTCGGCGATCAAGTCCACCGCCAAGGCGAGTTCCGTGTACTGGGTTTCGAACATCAGGTGGAGCGTGTTGAACATCGGTCCTTCCACGTTCCAGTGAAAGTTATGGGTCTTGAGATAAAGGGTGTAGGTATCCGCCAGCAGGTGCGAAAGACCTTTCGCGATCACTTTTCTGTCTTTTTCTTTGATGCCAATATTGATTTCCATGGGGGCTCCTTGGGGAATTGAGGCTTCAATTTAGGCCCATACCGACCGCGATGCAAATCCGACCCATGACGCCAGGAATTGACGGGACGGCGGCGGCCCGGCGCGAAACCTTGATCGTCGCCGACGTCGATCAGTTTCCGGGGTATATCACCTGCGATGCGGCCTGGCGCTCGGAGATCGTCGTGCCCCTGTTCCGCGGCGACGAGCTGCTCGGCGTATTGGATGTGGATTCGCCCCGGCTCAACCGCTTCGGGGATGCCAAAAAAGCGGTCTTATAAGAACTCGTCAAGACTTTGCTCGAACAGCTTTTCGACGGGGACGCGGCGCTTCCGCGCACCCGGCCCGCATTTGCCGCGCGTTAACCGCTTTTTCATCGACAGTCCCGCAGCGGTTTGGGAGCCCTAATTCACACATGTCTTGAGGGGGATTGTGATGAAGTACTTAGGGATTTGTCTCTTCATCTGGGCGAGCTTTAACACGTCGTGGGCGGGCGCTGCGGAAAAGGCCGCGTGGATCGGCAAACTCGATCTGGATACCGCGCCGAAGCTCTTCACCACTCCGAATCCGACCGGTCGCCAGGAGTTCTCGGAACTCATCAACGAGGCGAAGACCAGCGTGAAACTTTATATGTACCGTCTGACGGACAACTTCATGATCTCGGTCATGAAGAAGGCCGCGGCCCGCGGGGTGAAGGTGCAGGTCCTCCTGGATCCGGTGAAGCTCAAGGAAGCTTCGATGCAGTCGAAACTGAAAAATATGGAAGCCGGGGGCATCGAGGTCCGCGGTGGAAGTTCGGCGTACTCGATGACCCACGCGAAATCGATGTTGGTCGACGGGAAGCGCGTGATCGTGTCGACGATGAATCTGACGTGGACCTTCCGCGACTCGCGCGGCTTCGGCCTGGTCTTCGAGGACGCGTCCGTCCGGGACGAGATCGAGCGGATGTTCGATGCGGATTGGAGGCTCGCGGGCGGCGAGAACGTGGACGTTCCCGAGCCTCAAGATGCCAATCTGATTTGGACTCCGGGAAACAGCGAGGCGAAGCTGATCGACCTGGTCCGCGCGAGCGAACGTTCGATCGAGATCGTCGTGGAAAACCTGGGGATGACGCCCTTTCTTGACGAGCTTATCGCGGCCCAAGGGCGTGGTGTGAAGGTGCGCGTGATCGTGCCCCTTTGCACGACGAGCTCTAAGCCCATTCACAACGCCTATTTCGCCGAAAAACTTTTGGCCGCGAAAGTGGATGTGCGCAACGTCCCGATGCCGCATTCGGAAAAATTGCCTTACAGTCACGCGAAGATGATGGCGGTGGACGGGCGCTACGTCTATCTGGGCTCGCAGAACTTCTCGAAGAACTCCCTGCAAAAATCCCGTGAGCTGGGGATCATTACCGAAGACGTCGCACTTTACGGCGAAATCATCCGTTTGTGGAATGACGACTGGAGCGTTGCGGTCCCGCAGCCGGCGAAGACGACCGACGAGATGTGCCCCTTGCCGGAATGGGGGAAGCAGAAAAAGAAGCCGGCACCTCAACCCGAGGATAAAAAGACTCCCGATGCGGCTTGATCTGAACTGATCTGAGTGCGGGCGTTCCGTCGGCGCCCCTGGACTTTTCGCGTGATCTCGGCGAAACTCGCGGGGCTTTTCAACGGACGAGAAGCCACTTCCAGACGTTCGGTCAGTCCGCACGTCTACAGACTTGGCCCCTTGTCTCCGAAAAGAACAACGAGGAGATCACCCATGGGCCAGAACATTCCTTTGATCGCCGCCTTTTGCGTTTTCGTCGGCCTTGTCATGGGTTACGCGCTGAACGCCGCCCGCAACCGTCGCCGTTTCGACGAGGACGAAAAATCCTTCAACGAAGTGCAGGTCCGCGCGATGGGACTGCAAGCCGATCACCAAGGGATGCAGGTGCGTCTGGCGGAGTTCGCCGAGCAGGTGGCGCAGCTTCAATCCGACAAAGAGAAACTCACGGAATCCAACGCTCAACTTCAGGCCCAGGTCGGCATGTTGGAAGCCCAACGTCTTGAACTCAAAGAGCAGGTCGGTCGTTTGGATACCGAATCGAATTCGAAGAACTCCCGTTTGCGTGAAGTCGAGCTGGAGCTCGAGCGTTTGAAACTGCACGACAGCTCACGCGCGGAAACCGAATCGACTCTGCGCGCGCTCGAGATCGAGCACCGCGCGAACCTCGAAAAGCTGCAAAGCGAATCCAGTCAGCGGCAATTGCTCGATTCGCGGTTGTCCGACAACTACCAGGCGCTGCAACAGACGAAGCAAGAGTACGATCGCCGTTTGATGGAGAAAGAAACCGACCTCAAGCAAAAAGAGCAGTCGATCAAAGACCTGCATACGCGTGTGTCGGGCCTCGAGGCGGACAATCGTCGCCTGAACGAAGAGCAAATGAAGGCCGTCGCGACGTTGACGCTCGCGCATGACGAACTCAATCGGGAAAAGGCCGAGATCCGCGCCAACGAGGAACGCCGTCGCCAAGAGGCGTTCGAAAAACGCAAGGCGAACTGGATCAACCACGAAAACTCGATGATCGAAGTGCTGAAGAATCTGTGTAAACGCCTCGAGATCGTTTACCACGACAAAAAAACCTTCCCGCTTTTGCGCAAGCCCGACTTCGCGATCGAAGTCGCGGGTCAGTACGTGGTCCTCGACGCGAAAGCGCCCGCGGACCCCGAGCGTCCCGAAAACTTCTACGATTATTTGAAACGCCAAGCGGAAGGACTCGAGAAGTATCTGAAGCAAGAGGGCGTTCGCCGCGATGGTTTCCTGGTCGTACCGACGGACTCTTTGCCCTATCTGCAAGAGCGCTTCTTCTACGAGATCGGCGCGTCGAAAGTGTACGTCGTAACACCCGAGTCCCTCGAGCCCGCGCTGCGGCTGCTACTGAAGATCGAAGAGTACGACATCCTCCAAGCCCTCGGCCCCGAGGCGCAGGACGACATCGCGACCTACATCGGTCAGGCGTCACGCATGATCAAACGTCGCGTGCAGATCGATCACTATATGTCGGACAAGTTCATCGAGCTGCTGAAGAGCGGCGAGGCGCTGCCCGAAGAGATCGCCGAAAAAGCGAAAAGCAAAGAGAAGAACTTCCACTTCAATCCACCCAAGCTCGATCGCGGCAAGCCGCTGACACGTGAGGAACTGGAAAAGAAGCAATCGCAGGTGGGATTCCAGGTCGACGGCATGGAGATCAACCAGAAGCTGGCCGCCGACGTCCTCGAGAAGATTCCGTTGAATCGGGATGAAGCTCCGGCGCCGCAGATCGCGGCGACCGAAGAGAAGGCCGACGAAGCCGAAGACTCCGCCGACGAGGATGCCTCTTAAGGATTACTGAATCTCGTAGCGGCCGATGATGTTCAGGCCCGTCAGGCGGACATCATCCATAGTCAGGCGATTGCCGTTGAACGAACCCGAGAGGTCGTAACGGATATCGCGGTTCATGACTTCGATCGCCAGGCGGGGGAAGGGCTTGAAGCCCGCGCCGTACTGGTAACCGATTTTCGGAGTCATCGAAGCGCCGGTCAAATCGCCGCCGCCGAAGTCGTTGTAGATCGTGTAGTTCAGGCCACCCGAAACGTAGATTGCTTCGTTGAAGCGGTAAACCGCGCCGCCGCCGAGCAGGATCGGCATGAAGCGGGGCTTGTTGGTCAGCGTGCCTTGCAGGCGTGCTTGGCCCAGGTTCAGATTCACCGAGCTGATCTCGCGCGATTGCTCGATTGAGGCGTTCGCGAACCAACCCCAGTTGTAGCTTTTCATTTCCACGAGTTGCGCGGTCACGCCGAGGGCGGTGCCGGTCGAGAGGTTTCCGCCGCCGCGGAAGGACTGATTGCCTTGGGGAACGGTCAGGGTCGCGCTACCGACCGACAGGTCCGAAGCCGACGAGATGAATCCACCGACGGTCGAACGCGCTTTGATCCAAGCGAAAGTATCGTTCTGTGCGGCCGTGCGCGAAGTGACGGCCGGGGCTTGGGGTGCCGGAGCTTCGGTTTGCGCGGGGGCGCGCTGTGCTTTGGTTCTTTGGACTTTGTTGGTTTGAGCGAACGCCGAAACGGCGGTCAAAGAGACGAGCGACAAGGCGGCAAGGCGAGTTGCGAAAAATTTCATCGGTCCTCCAGAATTTGTCACTTGGCTAACGTGGAGGAGACGGCATGTCAAAGCCCAACTGGCGCGCTTTTGGAACTGTGCTCAGGCGTCGTGGATGAGAACAAAGTCGTGGAGATTTGGGATGCGAATTTTTGAAAATTCGAAAGGCCGTGGCCGTCGTTGGGCGGCCCTGATGGGACTTGTGCTGTTCTCGGGCCAGGTGGCGCTCGCGGATTGCTTGAAACCGACCCTCTATTTTAAGCCCATCGCGGACCGGACGCCCTACGCCAATTGCGCCCGCAAGCAAATGTTAACAATCCACGACGACGACAATGGTCGCAGTTTCGGGATCAAGCTTTGCCCGCGCTTCATTCAAGACGCGAAAATTCAGGGACAGGCTACGATCACCTACAACGGCGTTCGTCGGGTCATTAACGTTTCGGGTCGCAACAGCCAGGTGTGGAAACTCGTTCCGCATAAGCGTTGCTCGTACGGATACGGCGTCCGCAATCTCTGTTTGATCCCTTTCATTTCGGTCGCGGCGGATCTGCGCCATCACAAGCCCGGCGATGTCCTTTTCGTCAAAGCGTTGAAGGGAACGCAGGTGCCCCATCCTTTCAAACCGAAGGAGTGGTGGACGCATGATGGTTACGTCGTGGTCACGGATCGCGGTGGCGCGATCAAGGGCTCGAACCGTTTTGACTTCTTTATCGGGACGAGCGATTGGCAAAGCTCAAAATTTCCATGGCGTCCGGAGGTCTTGCGCAAAGTGAACCCGGGCATGGGACAGTTCAGCCTGTCGGACAAGCGCGAGTGTCGCGTGACGTTCCAGAAGGTGAAGTCAAAAGAGCGTGAGCAGGTGCTCGACAAATACGAGGCGCTCCTGCACCAGGGACTTTAGGGGTCCATTGGTTCAAGGATCCTGAACGTGCCGGTACTTCCAGATGAAGCGCAGCAGGCCGCCGACGGTGAAGAGGATCGAGAACGCCAGGCCGTAACCCCAGCCTTCGCCGGGGTATTGGGAGTACTGCAAGCCGAAAAAGTAGATCATTGTTTTGCCCACGAGCATGGGCATGAGGAGTGATCTGACGAAGTCGACAAGGATCGGGTTGACGGCCTTGGGTTCCTTGGAGCTCACGCCTTCGGTTTACGCTGAGTTTGGTTGAATTGAAAGCGCATTTGCAGCAGTTCAACCATCAACGCGAATCCCATCGGCAAGTAGATGTAACCCTTCGGGACGTGACCGTCGAAACCTTCGATGACAAGCGTCACCCCAATCGTGATCAGGAATGAGAGCGCCAAGATCTTGAGCGTCGGGTGACGGCCCACGAAATCCGCGATCGCCCCTGCGAAGGCCAGGACCGCCAGGAACGAAGCAATGACCGCCGCGTAAATGACGATCAGGTTTTCGGTCAATCCCACCGCCGTGATGACCGAATCGATCGAGAAGACCAAGTCGAGCATGATGATTTGGGTCAGTACCGCTCCGAGCGTCGCGTAGACCGCGGGCTTTTGCGGGTCGATCGTTTCGGGGAGGCTTTCGACGACGTGGTGGATTTCTTTGACGGCTTTGAAAAGCAAGAAGGCTCCGCCCACCATCAGGATCAGGTGTTTCCAGCCGAAGTTCATGAAGACGGGATCTTCGAGATGGACGACGTACGAGGCGCCGAGCAGCAGGATGCAGCGGGCGACGAAAGCGAGGCCCAGCCCGAGGTAGCGGGCTTTCTTGCGCTGTTCGGGCGGCAGACGATCCGACAAAATCGAGATCAGCAGAATGTTGTCGATACCGAGCACGACTTCCAAGCCCACCAAGAGCGCGAAGGTCGCCACTAAATTCATATCCATCGAGTTCCTCCAGTTAAGACACGCCCGTCCGGTAAGGACGAACGTTGATCGGGATGGACCGATGGTTTCACGAGAGGCGAAAAAAGAAAAGCCCCGGCAAAGGCCGGGGCTTCGTCATCTCATCCTTTAGGAATGAAAGATTAGCGATTGTAGACGGTCACGCGGGTGTTCTTGCGACCGTACTGCTGGACGAGCGAGTACAGCAGGTCCGCGTTACGCATGCTCAAGCGGATGCAGCCACCCGATGCGCGGCGACCGAGCATTTTTTCGTAGCTGGGCATCGCCGCGTGGATCGCGATCCCGCCGGTCAGCCAGATGGCGCGGGGCATGTCCGCGTCCCACAGACGCGAGCGGTGCAGGTAAGTCATGCCGTAGGGAGTCCAAGTGCCGGTGGGTGTGGACGAGAAGTACTTGCGTCCGCTCGGGGGATTTTCGGACTTCTCACGACCGGTCGACACGGGCCAAGTGTAGGTGTGTTGACCATCGATGTAGACGTACATGACTTGCGCCGCGGCCGCCTTGTTGATTTTGATTTCGATGCGGGGGCCGGCTGCGAACCAAGTCAGGTTCTCGAAAGTCTCGGCGAAGAACTCGGGGTATTGCGCTTGAACTTCGGCGCCGATTTCGGCCGGGCTCATCATGTCATCAAGGGCAACTTCGGTTTGAGCGTGAGCGGTGAAGGTGCCGAGCACGATCGCCAGGGACAGCAGGAACTGGGGCATGGGGTCTCCTCAGAGAGTGGGTTAGGGGCCGCATTGCGACTCGTCATGCTCGATAGCTAGGCGCACACGAGGGGTCAAGTCAGGGGGAGGTCAGGGCTGTGGGACAGAAAGAGCTTTCCAGAAGTGCTCAATTTGAGGGCATGAGAGATCGTCTCAAGGGGGGACAAAATCCCCGAAAATCGCGTCGAACTTCGAGACACCTGTCGAATTGTTCAACCGGTTTTTGGGGCTCCTCCGCTATTCTGAAAGGGCAGGGGGAATCATGCGCCGTCCAATCGTCTTCGCATTGACCATCGCCGCGATCGCGACGCTGACCCTTTTCCAAAACTGCGCACCCACGCAAAATTTCGATCTGGAGCAAGCTCCGCAGGCTTCGTTGAACGGTGAGGACGCTTTGCCCGCGCCGGTCCTGCCCGAGCCCGCGGCTCCGGCGGCCCCGCCCGTGGAAGAAGAGGTTGAGCCGACGCCCGAGTGGCCCGCGACGGCCGGAGTGTATTGCCCCGCCGATCGTCAGCCGCAAGTGAAGGTGGCCGTCATCAACATGGATGGCGCGAATCTTTTGTCCGCGTCGTTGAGCGGTCTGCGGAATTCGGGAACCGAGCTTTCGGAGCTGACGATCTATTTGAAAAAACCGAATTACGGGAAGGTCTCGGCGGCCGCGCTGATGTCGATCGGCGCCTCGCCGATTCTGGCGGCGGGTGGATCGCTGCTGGATCGCAACTTCATGTTGGAGTTCACGGGACACTTACAACTTTCGCCGGGCGCCCTCTCGGGTGATTACCAGCTGGTGGCGCGGCATTCGGGGTATTTGAACGTGAACCTCGACAATATGGATGTGCTCTCTAAAAAGTCGGATCTTGAAGGCGTGCACGTGACCTGCGGCGCGAAGCTTTCGGGCCTGCGTGTTGCGGATCAGCTGCCCTTCGTGATCCGTCAGGTGCATGGCGTGGCCAACGACGCGCAACTCGAGCTGTTCTTGCGTCCGGCCACGGGCGATCTGTCGAAATGCGGTGACGACATGGGCTCGTGGGTGGCGTTGAACGATGGAAACTTCGTTCTCGAGAAAGACGGAGAGAACCTCGTGAAGAACGGCAGCTTCGAGGACGACGCCGCGATCCCGTCCGCTTCGGCATATCATTATCCGGGCGGCCTGAAGAACTGGACGAGCACCGGCGGGATGGAGCGCTGGTCGAGCAATATGCACGGGCTCCTCTCTTCGCACGGCTCACACTATATCGAACTCGATAAAGACACCGCCTCGTCGCGCGACGCGATCTACCAGATTCTTTCGGGCCTGCACGTGGGGCAGAAGTATCGTTACCTCTCGGAGCACGCGCTTCGTCCCGAGCAAGGGAGCGTCGAAACCAACCAGGTCGAGGTCCGCGTGGGCACTCGCGCCGGCACGAGCGCGAACTTCAACCGCACCGTTCTCGAGACGGTCGTGGGGGCGGGGAACAAACGTTGGAAGGGCTACTCGTACATCATCACTCCGTCGGTCAGTGAACTGGAGATTTCTTTCGCCGAGCCGTCCAGTCGTAACGACTCGATCGGCGGCATGATCGACAATATCGTTTTCCGTAAGATCGCGGACTCTTCGGGCAAGTGCCGGTAAAAAGAGACACGGCGATTCGATTTTGTAACAGTCTGTAACAAGCTTCGCCGCGCCGGCATTGACAGGCCGGGTGGCGGCTTCAAGAATGGGCCCATGAGACGTTCCCTTTTTGGTGGATGGTGTCTGATCTTCGGGTCGCTTCTTTTGGCGGGGTGTTCGACCCTGAAGCAGAACGCCGCCGAACTTCTGGAAAAGAAAGAATACGGCGACGCGCTGGCGATCTACGAGCGCGTGCTCGCCGACTCTCCTCATGATGCCGAAGCCCTGTCGGGCCGCAATCAGTCGCGCTTGGGGCTGATTCAAAAAGAACTCATCGAAGTCCGGTTTCTGCGCCTGAGCGGCCAGCAATCCCAGGGGAACGAAACGCTACTGCGTATTTTAAATCGGGTGAAAGACTGGAGCCTTTATCCGGAAGGCCCGGTCGCGTTCACGCAGTTCGAAGAGATGAGCTTCGCGTCGCGCGCGGTGGAAAAGGACGTGGTCGAGGCGCTCGCCCGACGCCGTCCGTTCCGCGCCGCCGCCGATCTACAGAAGTGGGCGGCGCTCTTTCCCGCCGAGCGCGGAACGCAGCTCGCGCAGCTGAAAGATCGCACCAAAAATCTGGGCATCGAGCAGTGCGCGAGCTGGCGGGATCAAGCCCCTGGCGAACCTTTCTTCGCGCGTTTTCTTTGGCGCAGTTGCGGGCTGTGGGGACAACCCGAGATGTCGCTGCCCCCCGCGCCCGAGCTGTTCGCGTGGCTTGAACCGCGGCTGCGTTGGTTCGACGCGCGTCCGGATCCCGCATTGGAAATCCAGCTGCGCGAAAAACTTCAGACCGCGTTTCGCGAAAGTCCCTGGTTCGACGCGAATGCCGGCAACGTCGCGCTCGCGCAGGTCGAGCCGCGCTACCGCTTCCGGGAAACCCGAACTCCCGTCGAACTCGTGCATGCTTACCTGGTACAGGTTCCCTACGATTCATCCGAGGTCGTGGAGCTCAGTCGGTGGGTTCCCGACGACCGGACCGAGAGCGTGCGCGATTCTTCGGGACAATACAAAACCGAGGTCGTTCGCGGCAGTCGGCAGGTTCACTACACCGAGATGCGCACGGTCACCCGGATGCGCGATGAGGTCCGCTCGATCCCGTACGACGCTTTGAAAATCGAGTTGGAAGGAAATCTGGATTTCGATTTGCGCTTCGACAGCGCGCTTTTCGACGATGCGAAGAAAGTCTACTCTGCGCGTGAGGATGAAACCCTGATCCAGCATGGAAACGATAGCCCCGACGTCCGTTTGAAACCGCAAAATCCGCGCGTTCCTTCGTCGGGCGAGGTCTTCGGGGATTTGGCGGGACGGCTGACGAAAGAGTTCGGCGCGGAGCTCGGGTCTTTGTGGCGCCGCAAGTTTTGTCGCGCGCCGAAAGGGACGAAGTGGTCGGCCGTGGCCGAGAACGTCCAGAAGTGTCTTTACGGAGCGGGTGGGGAAACGCCGGACTACGCCGAGCAGTGGCTCAATCGGGAACTCGGCGTCACCTCGGTCGAGCTGAAAGCGCTGACCCAAGGGCTGCCGAGCGCTCCGGCGGCGAAGCCGCTTAAACTCCGGAATCTTTCAAGCGCTTCAGAAACTCGAGATCCCGGTCCATAACGGTCTTGCGTCCGTCGGCCCGCGCGTTGTCGATCGCGCGGTCGGCGATCATTCGTAAATGATCCGACAGCACTTCCATCACCGACGCCGACGTATTCATGTCGGCGCGCGCTTGGATGTACTCTTTCATTCTTGAGGCGATCACCAAAACTTCGCGCGGTATCGCGGCCGCACTGGCGGGGGCGGACGCCGCGGTCGACCCGCCGGGACGCACGATCAGGCGCGCGGGGGCACGTTCGCTTGCGCCCTCGGCCGTCGCCGAAGCGGGCGAGGTTTTTTCGATGGCGCCGGCATCGCGGTGACGGGCACCGGGAAGATGCGTTTCGAAACATTGCATGCGGCAGAACACATAGCCCGTGCGGTTGCCTCCGCAGGTACTGACGCTACAGACGTAGTAGGGGGCTTTGAAGCCGATCGGTTTTTTGCAGACGCTGCACTTCTTCCAGTGATCCAAACTGATGTCTTCGCTCATGCCTCGATGCTGACACGAAGCGGGCGGTCGAGGTAGGGCAATGCTGCGCGTCCGGCCCTTTCTGTCTGCCCGAAATTGTCACTTGGACCGTCTTTCACAGGCTTTTCTCAATGGGGCCGTGCGCGGATCAATTGGCGGGGTCGCCACGCGACGGGTCCGGTTCGACGGTTGCACCGCTTGAAGATCAGGTGAGGTGCGAGATGGGTTTTCGATTCGGAACATTGTTCTGTCTCGTTTTGGGATTGTGGTCCGAGGCTTCGGTCGCGGTGGAGTGTAAGGTCAAAGATCTGACCCGCAACTGTTCCGTCTTCGACGGAGACACGCGCGAGCGCATCCCGCTCGGTAACGGAACTTACGTCAATAACCCACGCGTGCGCCAGAGCGCGCAGAAACCCGCCGAGTTTCTAAGTGCCGGCGAGATCCGCGCCCGTGAGGCCCGCTTGCGCGAGCTCTTTCAGTACGCCCAGCGCCGCATGATCGGCTACATCACGCGCGGTCGTCCGGCTTCGGCCTTAAACGAATCCGAGCGCAGCTTGATCGAGCGGATTCGCGGCACGAAAGTGGATATCGATACCGACAGCGGTAGCATCGGCGGCAGCAACCAAGGCATGAGCGTGCTGCTCAATGGCGGTTTGCTCGCGGCGCCGGAGGGACTTGCCCTTGGCATCATCGCGCACGAAATCGGCCACTCGGTGGATACTTGTTCTTCGCGCGCGCCCGTTTTAGAGCGGGGACGTCGCCATTCGCGTGAAGAGCTCATCGGTCAGCTCGTCGAGGAAAGACACTCGAAGAAAAGTAACTCGATCTACTACGAGTCGCGCTATCCCGGCGACAGCGAAACCGCGGTTCGTCTCTTTCACCGCCTGACCGACGAAGCGAGCTTGCCCTTCGTTTTGAACCGTACGTACTCGACCCATCCGGTCGCCCGTCAGCTGACGGACAGCTACGTCGCGCGCGGAAGTTTGCGGATCACGGCGCCCCCGGTCCCCCGCGAGGCGAACCCGGCCTTGCCCGTGTTGCAGTGTCTGGATCGTCAAGGGCCTCTGCGCGGATTGACCCGTCCCCTCGCGAACCCTCGTGATGAGGAAGCGCACGTCGCGGCCCAAGATCCGCAGCTCGCGTCGGACTGCATGAGCCAAAGCGGTGAAGTCATCGCCGACGTCTGGGGCGCGAAGGTGGTCGCCGATTTTGTCCGCGAAAACCCTCCGGCCAATGAAATGGAGAAAATCGGTCTGGCCATGCCCGCGGTCATGGAGGTCTGTGACGGTCGCTCACGCGCGCCGACCGCACCGACGACCCGGTCCCCCCGCGGGCGCGGGAGCCTGCAGGACTATCGGTCCGAGCACGCGAGTTTCACGGATCGTTTCGAGCAGATCTACTTCGACCAACCGGCGATCCAAGAGGCCCTCGGTTGCCGCAATCCGGACGGGATCCGGTGCTCCGGCCGATTCGCGGGCGGAGTCGCCGCTCCGCAGACGGAGTCGACGGCGGCGCCGTCATCGCCTTCCTCCCGCAATGAGGGACGTGACTAAATGAAACGGCGCCCTTTTCTACTTCTGTAAGCGTTCGAGGTTGGCTTGAATGTCGTAGATCAGAAGGCCGTCCGCGCGACGCCGCCAGAGTTCGCGGTAACGCGCGGTCTTTTCCGAGGTCAGCGTGAAACGAGTTTCGACTTCGACGCCGTCCGCGCCTTCTTCCAAACTGCGGAAACCTTTCTCATTCCATTCCCCGGCGGCGCTTCCGGCGAGTTCCAAACTCGCCCCGCTTTTCACCCACGTCAGCGGATCCGAATACAAATTGAGAATGTCGCACTGAAGTGAGCCGCGGTGACGGCGGATCTCGGTCGTGGACTCTTGGTAGCGGGCCGTCAGCAGGCAGGGGATCGCCGAGCCGTCGTAGGCCCACTGACCGTAACCTTGCCAAAGACCGCTCACGTCGGCGCGGGCGTGCACCGAGATCAGGCTGGCCAGCACGAGCGCCGCGAGAGTTTTCAGATTGAAAAATGCCATGGCGGGTCCCTCCCGCCGACAGCCTCCCGCGCGGGCGGGCCGAGGGCAACTCAGGCGAAACGCGCTTAAGACCTTGGTCCAGCGAGGGATTTATGAATTTGATAGCCCCTCTAAAAAGTGTGGAAGAATCCTGTTTCGAGATATCCATTTTGCCTCCATCTCCCTCGGCTAACCTGATCCCGAGGTGCCCATGAAAGCGCTGTTCTTGATCGTCGTTTTCTTCTGTTCATCGTTCGTTTTGGCCCAAGCAAAAACCGAAGGCCAGTTTCTGGATCCTTCGTGCAACTGCGTGCGTGAGCCCGCGAAGAACGCGCCGTTGGACGCGGATTTGGTGCGTAAGATGGAAGAGGAAGCCCGCGCCGGCGCGGGGAAAAAGCTTTTGGCGCAGGTGAAGTCCTACCGCTGCCCGCGCGCCCCGAAGAAAGACAAGGACGACGTGAACCTCGGCGCTTACGGAATCTCGGACGACGAAGAGGAGGGGCCCGCACTGTCGGACGTGATGGAGAGTTTGATCGCGAAAGCCGGAATCGATGAAAACCATCTTGAGGGTGATGTGCGCTCACGTGCGGAAGACTCTCTCGAGAAAAAGATCGAGAAATGCCGCAAGAGTCGCGCGAAGAGCGTCGCGAATCGCCGGAACGATTCGACGAACAACTCGTCGGCCATGAATATGCAAATGATGCAGATGATGATGGCCATGCAAATGCAATCTGGCCAGAACATGAATTACGGAATGAACTACGGAATGAGCAACAACGGCCTGATGAGCGCGGGCTACAATCCCTACCTGATGGGGACCATGATGCCGATGACGGGGTCTTCAACCTACAACCCTTACGCGATGCTGGCGAACTCTTCGGGAATGTCGCTCGCGAGCCTTTCGCCCGCGCAGCAGGTCATGTACGGCACGACGAGTTTTGGGACGTCGACTTACGCTTGGCCCAGTATGAATTGGCCGATGAATTCGATTTACGGCGTCCGGCCGCTTTCGTCGCGTTAGAAGCCTTCGCCCTTGTCGACGAGGGCCTTCCAGCGTTTGCCGTTGTGGAAGACGTGGATGTTGATTGGGTGACAGCAAATTTCGCAGTCGACGATGAGCTGTTGGGATTCGCCGTCTTCCGTGGCCACGAAGATCGTGAACTTTTCCCAGCAGAAGGGACACTGGATGCGCACTTCGTCCATCAGCGCCTCCGGCAGGTCCCTTTCGGAGGCTCCACGAAGCTCATGCCGAGCTTCGCGCAGCAGGCGGCCACCTCATCCATTTGGAAATCATCGCAGCGACCCGAGGCGGTCAAGACGACCTGTTTCGTGCGCCCGTGGTGACGGCTCCATTCGCCGGTCAATTGGCACTCGTCGGTCGAAGCCGCCAGATGAAAGCCCACGTTGTAAGTGACCTCGCCCGTTTTTTCGTTGATGGCGAGACCGAAGCCGTCGATGCGCGGCACGCATTTCTGCGGCGGGAGCGGCTGGCCGTCGCGATCCCGGCGGTTATTCGAAACCGCCGGATGGGGGAGTCGTCGCAAATCGTCGAGGGCCTTCAGCTTCAATTGGCGCGCGCACTCGCGCAAAAACTTGCCGTCGGGTGAACCTTCCGGCGCGGGACGAATGCGGCAATCGCCTTTCGGAGTTTCGATGATCAAAGTCGGAATGGGTTTCAGGACGGTCCAACCCAGGGGCCGCTCACAGATCGCGCGCTCATCGCCCGGGCGGTAGACACCGCACTTCTTGTCGGTGACGTGAATGATCATCTGCTCGGGGGCGGGGGCCGCCGGCAGAGGGGCGGCCGGCTGAGGCGCGGCCGGCGGAGGTGCGCCCGGCATCGGCGGGGCGGCCAGAGCCGCGTGCAAGACGAAGCCCCAAACCGCCATGATCATTTCTGCGGACCTTGGCCGAAGAGGATCTTTTTCGCTTCATCCGTCATGGTGGGACCGGTGCTGATCGCCTCGCCCTTCGCGTAGGCACGCGCAACGGCGGGACGCGCTTGGATGCGCTCGAACCAGGTCTTCACGTTCGGGAAGTCCGCGAGGTTCATGCCCTGTTTCTCGTGCGGCACGATCCAAGGGTACATCGACATGTCGGCGATGGAGTATTCGCCCGCGACGAAGTCACGGCCCGTGAGTTGTTTGTTCAAAACGCCGTACAGGCGCGCGGTCTCTTTCGTGTAGCGTTCGATGGCGTAGGGCACTTTTTCGGGAGCGTACTGAGTGAAGTGATGGTTCTGCCCCAGCATGGGGCCGAGGCCGCCCACTTGCCAGAAGAGCCACTGCAAGGTTTCGGTTTTCACGCGCAGATCGCGCGACAGGAACTTTCCGGTCTTCTCGCCGAGGTAGTTGAGGATCGCGCCGGATTCGAACACCGCCAGCGGCGCCCCGCCGCCGGTGGGTTCGCGGTCGACGATGGCGGGGATGCGGTTGTTCGGCGAGATTTTCAGGAAAGCGGGCTGGAACTGATCGCCCTTTCCGATGTTGACCGGGAACGTCTCGTAGGGAAGTCCCGCCTCTTCCAGATAGATCGAGATTTTGTAACCGTTGGGCGTGGGCCAGTAATGCAGTTCGATCATGGGGCTTCTCCGGTGGTGAATTTTTGAAGGGCGCCCTGAAGCTCGGCTTCGAGTTCGGGGCGGGTGCGCATCATTTTTTGGAATGGGGGCCGTTGGATCTCGGGGAACAGCGGCAGGCCCGAGGTCGCCAGATCCATCAGTTTGAACTCGTTGCCGTCGCCGATCAGATCACGACCGTTTAGAATATTGTCGGTCACCATCTGCAAATTGCCGCGCTCGTTGTATTCCGAGTGCGCCCAGTTCTGCATTTTGTAGAGGACCTTTTCGATGCCGCCCATGAATGAGTAGTGCCAGCCGCCATCGCGGATGACTTCGATGTGCGGACCTTCCTCGTCGTGAAGCGTGCGGGTGATCTTGATATCCTTGATGAGCTTTTTCTCGAGCATGACCGAACCGCGCCAGCGACCGTAGCCGCCGCGGTTTTGCTGCGCGATCGCTTTGCCGCCGTAGTCGTGGATGCGGGTGCAGACGTAGTTCAGATAGTAGTAGGCTTGGTACTGCTCGAAGACGCGGATGCCCGGACGGTCGCGGTACTCCGTGACCTTGTCCGCGAAGGGGATCTCGTCCAGATCCGACACGATCACGACGTCGTCGGGGCGCGCGTCTTTCAGACCTTGCAGGATGCCTTCTTTCTGGTGGTTGTCGTAGTGCCAGGTCGTGACGGGGCGAAACTTCGTCCAGAAGGTCGGATACTGATCCACAACGATGTGGATAATTTTGTCGCGGAAGCGGTGGTAGCGCGCTTGGTTCTCTTTGAAGAACAGTGGCTTTTCCTTTTTCTGGAAGGTGCGGGTCGCTTCGACCAAAATGAAGTAGTCCACCGCCGGGGCCAGATGTTCGAGCCGCAGCTCGAGCAGGTCCATCTCATTGAAAAAAGCGAAGCCATCATAAACACGCGGGCGCATGCCCCGTTGTCGCCGATGGACGCGGGACTGTCACCAGTTCAGAGCGCTTTTTGTGCCCGAAGGTGGCTCTTTGCCCCCGCTTTCGATCCGGAGTTCGCCGCGGTGAATCCGCATGACCTCTTGCACGAAGCTGAGTCCCAAACCGGAGCTTTTGCGCCCGGTGCGGGGCCGCTCCATCGAAAAGAAACGCTCCGTGACGCGCATTTGGGCAAATTCGGGAATGCCGGGGCCTTCATCCGTGACCTCGACGCCACGCTCGGTCACGCGCAGCGTGACGCGCCCACCGGTGGGTGAAAAATCGAGGGCATTTTGCACGAGGTTCGCGAGCGCACGCCAGATCAAGAAGCGCTCGCCCCGGCGCGGGAGGGACTCGGGACTTTCGACCGTGATCGTCACGCCGAGGGTGCGCGCTTGAGTCGCGAAGGCGTCGGCGACCTCGTCCACCAAAAGGGCGAGGTCGAAGTCCTCATCTTGGAGGACGCGATCCCCGGTTTCGAGTGACGCGAGCTCCAAAAGTTTTTCGGCGATGTCTTGGAGGCGTCGGGCTTCGCTCCGAACGTTGTCCAGAAGCCGCGCACCTTGGGTCACCGAAAGCAGCGCGGTGTTTTCGTAATCGCGGCGCTCGCTGATCAGGCCACCGACGTAAAGACGTGGAATGCCCGAGAGCAAGAGCAGGAAAAAAAGAATTCCAAGTTTGAGACCAAGGCTGTTCGTGTTTTTGGGAAGCATGGGTTTTTGGGACATTATTCCTCCTGATAAAGAGAGTTTCGGGGGCTTGCGTGAACTCCCGGTGAAGTCCGTGGGGGTTTTCGGTGGAAAGCGCGGACCTGGACCTTGATTTACACAGAATTTGCAGGCAGCATCGGCGGACCATGTTGCCGGTCCTTCCCCCCAAGTATTACCTCGATCACTTCCGCGACCTGCTCGGGTTTCTGCGGAGGAACGCGTGGGAGCTTTGCGAAGAGCGCGAGCGCGGCTTCATCGAGGATTTCGAAGAGCTTTCCGAGGACGCGCAGTGTTTGGTCGTGCGCATGCTGAACCGCAAAGGTCGACTCTTCCGCGCGGATGATCTGCGGTACGCGGAGATCACGGACGCGGCGCGGGCCTGGCCCGAGCTTGAGCGCACGGGTTTCGTTCAGGGCTACCGTGAGGGCGCGGTCCCGAACGCCGAGCTCGCCGCGTTTCTTGGCAAAAGTGAACTGCAGTCGTGGCTGCGTGCGGCCGGGGTGGAATTCAAAAAATCGGCGGGAAAAGCCGAACTCGTCGCGCGGGCGTCCGCCCTCGGGGCGCCCGCGGTGAACGGACCGGCGACCGACGTTCTGGTGCAGGGCCGGGGCGCCGAGATCGAGTACCTGCTGTTTCTTTATTTCGGAAAAATTCAAAGATCACTATCGCTCTATACGCTACGCGATTTGGGGATTCGCCGCGTGCGCGAGGCGCGCGCCGAGTACCGTCCGCGTTTTCAAGATCGCGAGGACGCCCGCGCGCACTATTTCTTCGCCGCGAAGGTCGATCTTTGGAATCGCGGCGAGGCTGACCCCGCGTTTCAGGTTCAGACGCTGGCGGAATGGCCGGTGCCGCGAAGCGAAGCCGCGAGGGAACTGCGCGAGTCGCTGCTCGTCGCGCTGGGACAGTATGCCGAAGCGGAGGGCCGCGCGGACGACGCCCTCCGATTTTTTGAGCTCTGTGCGGCTCATCCCGGCAACGAGCGTCGCGTGCGCCTGCTTCACAAGATGGGACGCGTGGACGAGGCCCGTCAGGAGCTCGACCGGATGATCGCGCGGCCCGGCTGTGACGAGGAACTGCTTTTCGCCGAGGATTTCCTCGCCCGCAAATACGAGGGGAAACGTCGCGGCTTTTTGAGCGAGGCCCTGCACTCCGCGCGCGAGCTTCAGGTTTCGGAGTCCTATCTGGGAAAACCCGAACTCGGCGTCCGCGACCATCTGAAGCGCGAAGGCATCGAAAGCGTGCACACCGAAAACGATCTGTGGAACGCGCTCTTCGCACTGAGCTTTTGGGACGAGCTGCTGAACGCGGACGACGCCGCGATCCACAACCCCTTCGAGCGGGCCCCGCAGGATCTGGGCGGCGCGGAGTTTTACGCGCGCTTTCGCGAGCGAATCGAAACGCGGCTGAGCGATTGGGATCAGCCGCGGCTCGCGCTCGCGCGGCTTTTGGAAACCTTGAAACGTCACGAAGGTGAAACGCAGGACCTTTTGCGCTGGCATCCGGGATTGGCGCCGCTGATCACCGACTTTGTGACCTCCGCCGCGGTGAGCGGCCGCGGCGCGGGGATCGCGAACGTGCTACGGGCGATGGCGCGCAGTCACGCGGATCGCCGGTCGGGTTTTCCGGACCTGGTGGTCTTCGGGGCCGAAGGCCCGCGCTTCATCGAGGTAAAGTCCGAAGGCGACGCGATCAAAGCGCGACAGCTCAGTCAGATGCGCCTGCTGCGTGAATCGGGTTTTGACGTCGAGATTTTGCGCGTGAATTGGGCGCCCGATCCGGCACAGGCCTACGTCGTGGTCGACGTCGAGACGACCGGCGCGGGCGGGACTCAGCACCGCGTGACCGAGATCGGCGCCGTGAAGATCGTCGACGGCCGGGTCGTCGACGAATTCCAGACGCGGCTCAACCCGGGGCGTTCGATCCCTTCTTTCATCACGAAGCTGACGGGCATTTCAAACGCCATGGTCGCGGATGCGCCGCGCTTTGCAGAGGTCGCGGACCGCTTCGAGGCGTTCACGGACGGGGCGATCTTCGCCGCGCACAACGCGAGATTCGATTACGGTTTCATCCAGTCCGAGTTCGCGCGTCTGGACCGCGCTTACGTCCGGCCGACCTTCTGCACTTGCCAGAACGCGCGCAAGTTCTTCCCGAAGCTTGAGAGCCACGGCCTCAAGAACCTGTGCCAGCATTTCGGGATCGATCTGGAAAGCCACCACCGCGCTCTCTGCGACGCGAAAGCGGCGGCCGAGGTGCTGCTCCGGATTCAAGCGGCGCGTTGGGGCGCGGGCGAAGCGAGCCCTCAGAACATCAAGGTCACGGAACCCGAAACTTCCCGCAGCAGGTAGTAGTTGTACATCAAGCCCACCATGAAGTTCCCGGTGACGCGAAAATTCCCGCCGTAGAACTGTTCGACTTTCTTTTCCTGGAAAAACAGATCGCCCGTTTGGAAGTTGAAGTGCGCGCGTCGGGAGTATTCGCGACGTTCGGAAATACTGATCGACCAACGGTCGAAAAGAAGACTGCCGGTGATGAGGTCGACGTGATCGACCGCGGTGTTTTGCATTCTCAGGGTCGAGTAATCGATGACGAGCATGTTCAGGTAAATGCCTACACTGTAGTTTTCGACGATGGATTGGACCTTGTAGGGATCAAGACCGATCGGAGTCAGCAGGGTCTCGTCCCGGTAGGCCGAATAACCGAACGTGAAGGGCCCCAAAATTCCATTCACGCCCGCGCCGCCGGTCGTGGCGTAGGTCGTCTGATTGTATTTTCCGAGGACGCCCAGATTTAGCGAGAAGCGTCGGAGCGCCGACTTTTTATGTTCGAAAAGATTGAACGCGGTCGCGAGCGTCACCTTCCGACCGCGGTATTTGTCGCGCTCGAGTTTACGCAGATGCAACTCCTCGGTGGCCTCGTAGGCCGGGGCGCCGAAGAAGGTGTCTTCACTGTTGGAGGGGGTGATGGCGGCCCCCACGCGACCGAGTCCACGGACGAGGCCCACGTCGTAGAGATTTTTGTAACCGATAGCTTCGATGCCGAGTCCGCGCTCGGTCGGGACGGCGGAAGGGTTGATGCTGATCCGGCTGTTGGAGCTGGGGTTCGCCGAAGCGCTGCGCGAGGTGCGCGCGCGACCGCACTTGAATTCACCCAAGTTGCAGATCCCGTCGAACATCGCCCGCGCGGGTTCGAAAACGCCAAAGCAGAAAAAAATGAATAGGGCGAGCGCGCGCATTTTCCCATTCTAACTTGAGTCTCTCGCGGAAGGCGCCCACGTCTGAAAGAGGCCCCGACCGAGGTCGGGACTTCGTTCGCGGGGTGTTGGGCATGGACAGGACCTGGGTTCGGCGCGAGCATGGAAGGATGAAAAATCTGAAGGGTTTTTTGATGGTCTTCAGTCTGGCGGGAACGCCCGCCGCAGCGGCGACCTTGGATTTCGATTGGCGTCGTGATCACGCGGGGCTGATCGTGCAGGTCATGGATGCGCGCGACTTGGACGCGCTGGAAAGTTCGGGGATGAGCTTCGGCGAGGCGATCGGCGGTAGCCAGCGACTCAAAAGCACGCAGGAACTTTACGCGAAGAATCCGTTCTTCAAACAGATCGCGACGCAAATCTCGCAGCCGCTGACGCATGATCCGAAAACCGATCAGCTGCCGTCCGTCATCCCGCCTGGCATGGGTGACATTCCCGAGATGGTGCGTTTCATCCGGAATTTCGACGACAAAGGTTCGCGCGGCGACAAGGATACGAAGGGTGGATTTTTTATCCAATCCCTTTCGAATAACTCGCAGTATCCGTACCGCATCGAAAACGACGGCGATGAACCGCGCCATTTCGACGCCCGCTGGCTGAACTCCGCGCACGCGCAAATGAAGTTGATCGCCGTCGTGAACCGCATGGACCGCGTGGATTTCGATCCCGCCACGTGCGGGGAAGTGCGCTTCGTTTACCGGCTGTCTTACGCCGCGGGAAATGCGGGCTCGAGTTTACCCTTCTTCGCGAACGTGGTGATGCGCTACCCGAAAATCGAAAGCTGCCGCGGCTTCGCGCAAAGGTGGTCGGTGTCGCCGAAGGCCATCGCGAACTTTCGCCGGGCGAAAGGCGCGAAAGGCGCAGTGATGTTCGCGGACTGGCTGCACGAAAACGCGTTCAAAGGATTGGTTTTCAAACAGGTGGAGCTCAACTTCCAAAGCTTGAGATTCACCTCGGGTTATATGCACGACTTCGGTGGTCAGGCGATGTACATGCAGCGGATCTTCCGGCTGCAGGGCGGAAGCCTGGTGCCGGTGAAGCTCGAAAACACGCCCGACGTTTTGAAAATTGAAAAATCCCCCGAGCTCCTTAAGAAGTTCGTCACCTATCTGAAACAGGGGCAAAACCTGAGTCTTTTGGATGAGGGGCGTTTGAACATCGACTTTGACCCGGAATTTCTGACGGATTTCTCGGTCAGTTGGTCGACTTTGGGACGAGTACGGAGCGCGAACAAACCTTACCAACGGCTGTTCGAAGGCAAAAAAGAGCTACTGAACGGCATCGACTTCGCGAAGCTGAAACACTTGAAAAGCGCAGACGCCCTGATCGAGCGACTGGACAACCTGACCTGCATGGGATGTCACCAAAGTGGCGGGACGGCGGGGTTTCATCTGCTGGGACAAGCGCATCCGGATTTTTCGCACGGTTTCAACCGCCAAGAGCTGGGCCTTTCGCCCCACGCCTTCGCCGAGAAGTTCCGTCGCGAAGCTTACGTCGAGAAAATCGCCGCGGGTCAAGAGCCCTCGCGTCTGCGGCCTCATTCGAGTTTCAGCGAGGCGGACTGGTCCGGCGCGACGCCGGCCTACGCGAAGCTTAAGCGCGGATCGCTTTGCCTTTTGGACACGGGCGCGCACTTCACGGGGGCGCCAAGCTGCGAAGACGGCAGCGTCTGCCGGGCCACCGTGACCCGGACCGATGGGCCTCCGCTTTTTGGTGAGTGCACGCTCGCGGTCACGAACGACGCGCGCGAAAATCTGGCGGGCGCCGTCTGTTGGGAAGGCACGATCGAAGAACGCCGCGCGATTCCCGGCGATCGCGGCACGCCGCCCAGCTACAATCTGTTCGCCTTTCAGGATAAATGGAAAATGCGCGGTTCGGTTCGCGGCGCCAAAGCGGTGGCCTTGAAGACCCACACTTGCGTGCTGCCGCAAAGCGGAGCCCCGCTCGGTCGCCAAAGCCGCGCGTGCACGGCGGCGGAAGAGAACTTCACCGCGCTCAGCGAGGTTCGTCGCGACACCGCGCCGATGGAGATCTGCGCCAATCAAGGCGGCAATGGCTTCGACATTTGCGCCGCGACCGGCGATTCGGGCGCTTGCCTCGAGTCGCGGGTCGTTCGCGCCATGCTCGACACCTGCTACGCGGGACGTTTCTGTCGCGAGGATTACATCTGCCAGAAATTTCCGGACTACCATCGCATCAAGGCCGCGGATTACGGCAAAAAGAAAAACGGCAAGCCCGTCAATCAAAGTTCCCCGGACAAGATCGCGGGCGGCGCCATTGAGCACGTCCGTGACCAGGGCATCGGTTTTTGCGTCCCGACTTATTTCCTGTTCAATATGCGCGTCGACGGACACCCCAGTCCCGTGACGGGAAAGCCTCCGGGCGAACCCGTCGTCGATCGCAAACAACCCGTGCGGGGGTACCGGTGAAAAAGATCTTCATGATTTTTCTGTTGATCGGCGCGACGGCCTGGGCTGACGACTACGGCGCCACTGCGGCCGACGACAGCCACAACCACGACGGCACCCATCCGGAGGGGATCGTGGACTGCGGCACGAACTATATGCTTCCCGGCGTGGTCGCCAGGCTCGGTTCGCACTCGTTCATCATTCTCGGGCAGGATGGACCGAACCACATCATCGCGGATCACCGCTCGGGGACGCCGCCGCACAACTACCACTTCATCTTGAAGGTGCGTCTGGATCCGGAAGAAATGGCGTTCTACCAAAAGCTGAAGGCGGAATCGAAACTGTTGCCGGCGTTCACCACGATCTATTTCGACGACGCGACGGGAAAGAAGCAACTCGACCGGACGTTCTTCTGTTTGGCGGATCTGCCGAAAATCTTCGGTCCCGAGAGGAAAAAGAACGACGTCTTCCAAAAGCTCTTCCCCATTCGCGCATCGCTGCAGAAAGATGCCGACCACGAGGGCGCTTTTCCCATCGAAAGCACGATCTATCCCGGCGCGCACTTCAGCCTCGAACGCGACGATGTCGAAATCCTGATTTACAAGTACCTGCCCTCGTACTTACCGCAGAAAGAATTCCGCCAAGCGATCCAAGACCAGCCGACGAAGATCATTCCGCTGCTCGACGACGCGCCGATTTCGCAGAACGACGACCGGCAAAAAGCCGAGCAGCGTCCCGCGTACATGGCGGGTGACGGACTGATCTCGACCGAGAAAGGCGAATGTCCCGCCGACTACTTTCTGAAGGGCGTGAAAAATCCGCGTACCGTTCACGGTTTTCTACTATTGAACGAAACGCCGGAGGGACGGGTCTTGGCCGTTCACTATTACGATCAAGCGCCGCACAATTACCAAGCGCTTCTACGCCTGAAGTTAAACGACGAGCAGCTCGCGCTGTTCCGCAAAGCGAAGGCGGGCGCGCAGGCGCCGCCGCTCTTTCTGACTCACGTCCCGCGGAAGGGTAAAACGAAAGCGCGGGGGACGTCGTTCTGTATGCGTGATCTACGCGAGCTGGTGGCGAAGCTCGAATTCGAAATGGTCGGCACCCTTTACCGAGATCCGGGGATCAACGAATACCGTCGCGGGACCGCGGTCGGCGAACTGACGTTGACGTCCGCGCAAATGGAGGTCGGCGTGAACCGCACACTCCAAAGTTTGCTGAATCCCAAAGCGGTTCACAAAGACGTCATGAAAAAGAAGTGAATCACTTCACGAATTCGTTCGGGCGCGTGCTGAGTTCGGCGATTCGGTGGATCAAGAGCGCGCGGTCGATGGGTTTTGACAGGTAGTCGGTGAAACCCGCATCTAGGCAGGCATCCTTTTCTTCCTTCAGTGCGTGCGCGGTGAGCGCCAGGATGGGGCCCAGGTAACCGCTCTCACGCGCGGTTTTCAGCGCCTGGTAGCCGTCCATGACCGGCATTTGGATGTCCATCAATACGACGTCGAAAGTTTCTTTCAGCATGGCGTCCACGGCTTCGCGGCCGTTTCCGGCGATGGCGACTTCGCCGCCGACGGCTTCGATAAAGAGCTGAATGATGGCCTGATTGTCGGGGGCATCGTCCACGACCAGAATGCGGCGTCCGCTCAAGGTCGTGGCATGGGATTTCGGCACGGGCGCGCGGCGGTCCGTCGAGACGCGGCCCACAGGCCCCAACGCGATCATGATCAAGAAGGACGAACCGCGTCCGAGTTCGGAGTCTTCCAGAATGAAATCGCCACCCATCAACTGCGCCAATCGGCGTGAGAGGACGAGGCCCAGACCCGTTCCGCCGTATTTACGCGTGACCGAGGCGTCGCCCTGCACGAAGCGATCGAAGATTCGTTTCTGATGCTCGGGCGAAAGGCCGATACCGGTATCGCGCACGCGGATCCAGAGCATGTCGCGGCCCTGTTGCTGGCGCGCTTCGAGTTCGATATCGATGCGACCGTGTTCGGTGAACTTGACCGCGTTCCCGACGACGTTCGTGAGAACCTGGCGGAAACGTGTCGGATCCGTGTTGATGACCGTCGGCAGCGCGTTCAGTGCCCGGTGGCGAATCGCGATGTCTTTGTCGCGTGCCTTGAGCGCGAGGCTGTCCACGACCTCGTTCACGACGGCGAGCAGATCGAAATCCGCGCGGTCGATCTCGAAACGTTCGGCTTCGATTTTTGAAAGATCAAGTAGATCGTCGATCAGGCGGCCGAGCTGCGAAGCGTTCTTCGAAATCCGGTCCAGCTGTTGTGCGGCCTCGGAGTCGGATTCTTTCGTGCGTCCTTGCAACAGATCCGCGTAGCCTAGAATCGCGGCGAGTGGCGTGCGGATTTCGTGGCTCATATTGGCGAGGAAGCGCGTCTTCGATTCGTTCGCCATTTCCGCGGTGGCGCGCGCCTCTTCGGCCTCGTCTTTCGCGGTCTGTAGGTCGAGCATCGATTGACGACGCTCCATCACGAGCGCGGCCGTGCGGGTCGCGAGCTCCAGAAGTTTGTGTTCCCAGGGCGAAGGGTTGCGCACGTCGTGGTAGTAAAGGGCGAAGGTGCCCAGAACTTTGCGTGTGCTCGACAGAATCGGCATCGACCAGCAGGCGCGCAGTTTGAAACGCGCGGCGATCTCGCGGCCGTGCGCCCACAAGGGATCTTTCTGAATGTCGGAGACGATCACGGTCTTGCCGAAATACGCGGCCGTTCCGCACGATCCCATTTGTGGGCCGATGGGGAGCCCGTGCACGAGCTCGCTGTACTCCGGCGGCAGCGAGGGGGCGGCCCCGTGCTGAAGGTGCTGGCCGTCGTCGGCCATGATCAGCGCCGAGGCCATGCAGCCGCGCCCGATCTGCTGCTCGAGGTTTTGCGTCAGGACGTGCAGGATCTCTTCGGTCGAAGCGCCGCGCAGGGTGAGCTCCAGCGCCTGCTTCTGCGACTCGACGGATTCGCGGTTCGTGATCTGGTCCGAAATCTCTTGGCCCAGAATCATGACGCCGTTGATTTTCCCTTCGGAGTCGCGGCGGGCCGCGTAGGTCAGGTTGAAGTACCGCAAGCGGTCGCCGAGGGTGACGGGGATCTCGCTCAGCTCGGCCGTGACGCCGGTTTCGTAGACATTGTCCAAGATACCGTGGATTTCGGTCGATTCGGGTTGCGCCGCGCGGATGGTCATTCCGGTGGCGTCGAAGCCGAGCGCTTTCGTGTGGGCTTCGTTGACGAATTCGAAGACGTGCTCCGGGCCGTTCAGGATCACGACCATCTCGGGGGTTTGCCGGAACAGATTGCGGAAGTTCTCGCGTTCGATTTCGATGGTTTGCTTCGCCAGTTCGAGGACTGATCGCGCCTGGACCTTTTCGGTGACGTCGACGCCGTGAACGAAAATCTGCGGGACGTCCCCGTCGACCGCGACCGCTTGGTAGGCGAAATCCAGGTAACGTAATTCTTGCGGGCGGAGGGAGCTCCGCTTCAGCATGACGGGGACTTCGGTTCCCGTATAGGGCTCGCCCGTCCGGCGCACGTGATCGAGGATGTCGATGAAGCCTTGGCCCTCGATTTCGGGCAGGGCCTCGCGCAGGGTTTTGCCGATGATGTCGCGTTCGCGTCCCACGAGTTGCAGGTAACGCTCATTCGCCTGAATGAAGTTGTAGTCGGGGCCGCTCAAGACGGCCATGAACGAGGGCGAAGTCTCCAGCATCATGTCTTGGCGCGCGCGCGCCTCTTCGACGGCGCGACGGGCGAGGACGCGGTCCGTGACATCGAAACCTTGACTGACGATCGCGAAGATTTTGCCGTCGTCGCCCGAGAGGGGCTGAAACGCGAAGTCCAGATACAGGCGGCGCTTACGCCCTTCGCCCAAATCGATGTCGAGCGGGCGTTCAAAGCCGTAGTAGGGCTCCCCCGTTTCGATCACGCGGTCTAAAAGTTGGACGAAGCCCTGTGGCTCGATGCCGCGGTAGACCTCTTTGACGGTCTTGCCGATGATCGAAGAGTCCATGCCGGTGACTTCGTAGTATTTTTTGTTCGCGTTCGCGTAGACGTGGTTGGGGCCCTTGATCAAGGACATGAACGCGGGACTTTCCTGGAAAATCAAATCCAGCATACGTTCGCTGCGCGAGATGGCTTCACGCGCGAGGCGAAGCTCGTTGATATCCATGCAGCCGCCGATAAAGCCTTCGAAGCGACCATCGGCGGTGAAGCGCGGCGTGCCGCGGCCATTCACCCACCGGTACTCGCCCGAGTGATGAAGCAGGCGGTACTCGATGATGAACTCTTGTTGGTCACGGAAGGCCTGCTCGTAGGTGTCCATGAAGCGGCGGAAGTCGTCGGGGTGGATGCTTTTCGACCAGCCCGATCCCTGCTCGACTTCCAAGCTGCGGCCCGTCCAGTTCAGCCAAGAGCGGTTGAACCAATGGCGCTGCATGTCCGTTCCCGAAAGCCAGATCAGGACGGGCGCGCGGTCGGCCATGACCTGGAAGCGAAGCTCACCTTCGCGCCGACGGTTTTCCGCGGCGACGCGATCGTCGATATCGAAGTTCGTTCCGTAGTACTTGTACACGTTGCCGGTCGCGTCCCGCACCGCCACCGCGCGCGCCAGGAACCAGCGGTAGGCCCCGGTGGAGCGATCCATAAAGCGGAACTCGATCTCGAGCGGTTTGCCGGCCTTCACGGCGGACGACCAGGCCCGCGCGGTCCGTTCGGCATCTTCGGGGTGGAGCAGTTCGATCCAGGAACCGTCGGGTTCGGAATCGGGCGGAAGTTGGGCGAATTCGTACCAGCGGCGATTGAAATAGTCGACGTAGCCGTCCGGATTCGCCGTCCAGACGATCATCGGCATCGTGTCCGCAAGCTCGCGGTAGCGTTCTTCCGCCGCCCGCACTTTGGTGATGTCCACGAAGGTCGCCACGATCCCCGAGGCTTCTCCTTCGGAGGTGCGGTACGGAAGCAAGCGTCGTTGCAGCCACCGTCCGTCGCGCATGGGAATATCGTCTTCGAAGTGGTCTTCGCCGTTCAGGATGTCGTGATAGGCCGGGAATGCGGGCATCGCCTGCGCGCGGTCCGTGATATCCGTGATCGGACGGCCGATATCGACTTTGGAGAGGTTGTAGACGCTCTCGACCTGGGGAGTGAAGCTGAGGATGTTGTACTTTTCGTCCAGGAAGAGCGTCGCGACGTCCGTCGAAGCGAGCAGGTTTTCCAAATCGCTGTTTGAACGCGAAAGCGCCTCATTCGCGATCTGGACGTCCTCTTTCGAGGCTTCCAGCTCTTCGTTCGCGCTTTGTAACTCTTCGTTCATCGAGAGCAGTTCTTCGTTGGACGATTTGAGCTCTTCGTTGGAGGCTTCCAGATCCTGAACCGAGCGGTCGAGATCTTCGCGCATCGTCCCCAGCTCACGCTCGAGCTGATCGATGATGAGCACGTCGGACTCGCTGATGGCGGGAGTCTTCGCGACCTGATCGCGCGACCGCAGCGGTCCCAGGTTCGTGAAAACCACCATGAAAAGCGGCGCTTCGTCGCCGAGCTGGGGCATCGGCTGAACCGTGATGCCGATCCGCTCGAACTGTTTGTCATGCTTCAGCGACGAATCGTAATGCGAGACCTTACGTTTTTGCTTGCTGGCCTGGGTGAAGGCGGTCCGCAAACCCACACGTAAAGACGGCTTCACGAGTTTCATGAGGTTGTTTTGAAACGTGCCTTCACTGGGCTCCATGTAGTGCGCGATGCCCGCCGAAACCGAGACGATCTGGCACTCGTCATTCACGACCGCATACTTCGGCGCGAACTCGTCGAGCAGAATGCGTTGGCTGATCTGGTGGATGTCGGCCTCGTGATTGCGCACGTTCTCGATCGGATGTTGGGTAAACGAAGATCCCACCGTCGTCGAAAACCCCGGCGGACGGATCGCGGTCGCTTTGCGCTGCGCGATCCGGTGTTTGGCGCTGGTCGGCCGGAAAAGCTCTTTGTGGTTGGTGAGCGTCTCGCTGTTCCCCAAGAAGAGCGATCCCCCCGGACGAAGCGCGTAGTGGAAGACCGGGATGAGTTTTTTCTGCAGATGCGGGCCCAGGTAGATCAACACGTTTCGGCACGAGATCAGATCGAGCTGCGAAAACGGCGGATCGTTGATCAGATTGTGCGAAGAGAACAGCACCATCTCGCGGATCTCTTTGTTGACGTGGTACTTGCCCGTTTTGCGCGTGAAGAAACGTTTCAACCGTGCGCGCGAGACGTGCTCGTCGATGGTGATGGGGTAAACTCCCTTGCGCGCTTGGTTCAGCGCGACCTCATCGATATCGGTCGCGATGATCTGGACCTCGCAAGGCGCCTTCAGCTTCGACAGCACCTCGCGTACGAGGATGGCGATCGTGTAAACCTCTTCGCCGGTCGAGCAGCCCGCGACCCAGATCCGGTACTTGCTGTCCGCGGGGCGACTTTTGAGCGCTTTGACGAGCACTTCTTCTTTCAAAGTTTCGAAGGCTTCCGGATCGCGGAAGAAATTCGTAACGTTGATCAAAAGCTCTTTGAAAAGGGCGTCGGCCTCTTTCGGGTCTTTCTGCAGGTGCTCGAGGTAAGACTCCACGTTGTCGAGTTGCAAGACCTGCAGGCGGCGTTGGATACGGCGGACGAGCGTCGTGGTTTTGTAGTGTTTGAAATCGTGGCGGGTTTTCTTCAGTAGAATTTCGCAGATCTCGATCAGCGCCGACGAGATTTTGGTTTGCACCGCCGCGCCGTCGCGCTCAAGGATCCGCTTCAACGACTGGACGTAGTCGCGGATCAGGCCCGGCATGTGCTCGGGCCGCGCGATGTGATCGATCGCGCCGGTGGCGATGGCGTTTTCCGGCATCGAGGGGTGTCCCGTCGACTCCGGATTTTGCGTCATCGTCATTCCACCCGCGTCGCTGATCGCCTTCAGGCCGAGTGCGCCGTCGGCGCCTTCGCCGGAAAGAAGGATACCCACGACACGTGCGCCGTGTTCAGCGGCCAGCGAGCGGAAGGTGAAGTCGATCATCGTGACCGCTTCATTACGTTCGGTCAGATTCTCGACCACGAAGCTGTTGTTCTTTACGCCGACGCGCGAGTGGGCAGGGGCATGGAAGATGTGTCCCGAGCGCAGCTTCGTTCCCGACTCAATGCGGATGACCGGAAGCGGGGACTGGCTTTTCAGAACCTCGAGGGCCAAGTCGTTGCCGTGCTCATCGAGATGTTGCGTGATGACGTAAGCGACGGGGGTTTCGGGATCAATATGACTTAGAAACTGTCGCAGTCCTTGTACCGCTCCGGCCGATGCGCCCAACGCGACGATCGCCACCGGGCCGGTGCTCGCGGCACGGGGCGGCGTTTTCGTTTTTTTGACCGCGCGCGTTTTCTTCGCCAAGTCGGGGACTCCCTGCAAAGAGGGGAGTCTGGCAGGACCTTTTTAGCTCGTCAATTGGCCCCTCGGAGGAAGCGCAATTTCCTACGCTCCGCGCGGCTTTTTCATCGCTTCCAAATTGTGGGCACGTTCGATGAAAAGGCGAACGAGGGGACGGGATTCGCGGTGTGCGGGCCACAGAAGCTGTACGGGGACGCGGGGGCCGCTCCATTGGGGAAAAAGCCGTTTGAGCCGGCGCGCGCGTAGCGCCTCTTGGACGACGAAGTCGGGCAAAACCGCGAGGCCTTGATGATCGAGTGCGGCCGCAAGAAGCAACTGGGGATTATTGGAACTTCGAAAGGCGTGGGGCTTGACTCGCCGACGTTCCCCTCCCGGGCCCTGGAAGGTCCACTCCACGGCCGCCGTTCCGGGGGCGAAGACGAGGGCCGGGTGTGACGCGAGCTCGGCGGGGTCTTTCATCAGGCCCCAGCGGCGCGCCATTTCCGGGCTCGCCACGGGGATCAGTTGGATGTCGCCCAATTTTTTTTGACGCAAACTCGTGTCTTTGAGCGCGCCGATGCGGATCGCCAGATCGACGCCTTCCTTGACGAGATCCACATAGTCGTTGGTCAGGCGGGCCTCGATACGCAGTGCGGGAAACTCGCGTCCCAAACGATTCAGAAAAGGCGTCAGCAGCACGAGGCCCAGATCTTCGGCGGCGGTGACGCGCAAAAGACCCGCCGTCGGCTCATGTTCGGTCGCCATTTGCGAGGCGCTTTCGAGATCGTACAGCGGAGTCCGGATTTTTTCGTAAAGGGCGCGCCCGGCTTCGGTGAGCGAAAGCTGGCGCGTGCTCCGTAACAGCAGCGCGGTTCCCAACGCTTTTTCCAGGCTCGCGATCTGGCGGCTGACGCGCGATTTCGGTTGCCGCAATTGCTGGGCGGCCCGGGTGAAAGAGCCCGCCTCGACGACGCGGGAAAAGACGGCCAGTTGGTTTAAATCCATTGTTCTAAAATTAGAACAGTGTTTTGCATTTATGTCCACTAGTGGAACGATGGCAGAGAGCGTACAATCAACTCATGACGAAGGACCCCCGCTTTTGGAACCGCCGCCAGCTTCTGACCGCCGCTTCACTGGGCGGGCTGGGACTGGCCGCGGCCTGGGCGGGACTTCGGGACGGGAGAACGACGATGAAAACCACCTCCGATCGCATGCCGATTCTTTTCTTCGGCCACGGAAGCCCCATGAACGCGATCACCGACAATGCCTTCACCCAACGGCTCGCGCAGATCGGTCGGGATCTGCCGCGACCGCGCGCCATCCTTTGCGTCTCGGCGCACTGGATGACCGAAGGGACGTTTGTCACCGGAATGGAGAAGCCGCCGACGATCCACGATTTCGGCGGCTTTCCGCGTGAGCTTTTCGAGGTGCAGTACCCCGCGCCGGGTTCGCCGGTGGTGGCGGAGCTGGTCGAGCGTGAGGTCGCGAAAACGTCCGCGCCGGCGCCCGTGGTCGGGATTGATGAAGACGAATGGGGGCTCGATCACGGAACGTGGTCGGTCTTGCGTCACGTTTTCCCCCAGGCCGAGATTCCGGTCTTGCAGTTGAGTCTCGATATGACGAAAGGGCCGGCCTACCACTTCGAGATGGGGGAACGCCTGCGCGCCCTGCGTGAGCAAGGGGTCTTGATCGTCGGCTCGGGTAATCTCGTGCACAACTTGCGGCGGATCGAATGGGATCCGGCGGCGAAACCCTACGCGTGGGCGCTGGAATTCGACGCGTGGACCAAGTCGATGTTAGAGGACGGCAATTTCGGCGCTTTGACGAAAGACTATCTCGCGACCGAGGCCGGACGTCTGGCCGTGCCGACGCCGGATCACTACTTCCCCGCGCTCTACATCCTGGGCGCGGCGGACGCGAAGGATCGACTCGCGTTCGAGTGGGAAGAGATGCAGAACGGATCGATTTCCATGCGGACCTTCAGCTTCGGCCTGCGCGGCTAAAGAGCGTCATCCGTCTTTTAAAAGCGCGCGCAATCTTTCCGTCAGCAGGTCCGCCGTGATTTTCAGGCGCGCGGAACTCGAGGTCGCGAGCGGCGAGATCAGGGCCACGGGCAATCCGGGCGCCGACCAATCGGGAAGCACCCGCTGCAAGCGCCCCGCGCGCAAATCCTCGGCGGCGAGATACGAAGGCACGAGCGCGACGCCGCCGCCCGCGACGGCCATTTTCAAAAGACTCGTCATCTGGTTGCTCGCGACGCGGGGATTGACCCGGACCGTGATCGTTTCACGTTCGTTGCGCAGTGACCACTGGTTGCGCAAACGGCTTTCGCTGAAGCTGAGCGTGCAATGGGCCGTCAGGTCCTTCGGCTTTTGGATCTTCGGAAAACGTTGCAGATAGGATTTCGCGGCCACGGGAATCAACCGCACCTCGCCCAGTTTGTGCGTTTTGAAGTTCGACGGCGCGACCCGCCCGATGCGAACGGCAAGGTCGAAGCCGTCGCGGACCAGATCCACGACCGTATCCGTGTAGTGCAAATCGAAGTTGAGTCCCTGGTTCTTGCGGCTGAGCTCGGCCACGACCGGGGCGACCGCGTAACCGCCGAGGTCTTCGGGCGCGGTGATGCGCACCAAACCCTGCATGACGCTGTCCGCGCCGCTTAAAGACTTGCGGGCGTCCTCGAGCGTCTGCACCGGGCCGACGCAGCTTTCGAAAAACGCGCGCCCGGCCGCCGTCAACGTCAGCGAGCGGGTCGTGCGGATCAAAAGTTTGGTGCCGGTTTCGTCTTCCAGACGGCGGATCGCCTTGCTGAGCGTCGACTTCGGAAGCTTCAAAACGGTGGCCGCGCGGGTGAAGCTGGACTGCTGCACCACCTTCACGAAAAGACGGGTCAATTCCAGATCCAAGGTCGACCTCCATTGTTTCTTTAGTGAAACATTATCTTTCGATTTTGCCGTCTAATCAACAATCGAAAAAGGGGCGATAGTCATTTCATCGGCGGTGAGATTTAAAACCGCCCCACCTTCAAAGAGGAGATTCGAAATGAAACAAGGCAAAGTTCTGGTCATCGGCGGCAGCGGTAAAGTGGGCTCGGGCATCGCGCAAATCCTGCGGGCGCAAAACTACGAGGTCGTCACCGCGACTTCGAGAAAAGCGGGCGCGGGGCAAGTCCATCTGAATCAGGTGACGGGGGAAGGTCTGCACGCGGCCTTCGAAGGCGTCGACCGCGCCTTTCTGCTGGCGCCTCCGGGAATCGTGGATCAGTACGCGCTGCTTTCGCCGCTGATTCAAGAGGCGAAACGCCGTGGGCTGAAAAAAGTCGTTCTGATGACATCGATGGGCGCGAACGCCTCGGACGCGACGCCTTTCCGGCGTGCGGAACTCGAACTTGAAAAGTCGGGACTCGCCTACAACATCATCCGCCCCAATTGGTTCATGGATAACTTCCACACGTTCTGGATTCAAGGGATCAAAGAAGCGGGCACGATCTTCCTGCCGGCGGGCACCGCGAAAACGAGCTTCATCGATGCCGGTGATATTTCGGCGGTCGCGGCGAAGCTCTTGACCACGGATCAATGGAACGATCGCGACTTCGATCTGACCGGCGGCGAGGCCCTTGATCATGATCAGGTGGCGCGCGCACTGTCGGAAGCCAGCGGGCGTGAGATCAAGTATCAAGACATCTCGCCCGAGGACTTCGTCCAAGGACTTAAAGGCGCCGGTCTGCCCGCGGACTACTCCGAGTTTTTGGGAATGATCATGGGTTACGTCAAGGCGGGATACAGTGCCGCGATCAATGACAACGTGCGGACGATCACGGGGCGGGCTCCGCGTACGCTCCAGGATTACGCGAAGGCGAATCGCGCGCAGTTCCTGAAAGGCTAACTTTCGTTCGGTCTTACGGGGGACGTCCCAAAAGGGGCGTCTTTCCCGCGGAGTTCTTCTTGCACCGCTGGGCTTCGTCAGGGTGAACCTGAAGGAGGAACTCATGAAAACCCGCGAAAAAGATCCGGTCTCGAGCCGTGCCGAGAAATCCCTTACCGAAGAAGCGAATCCGACCTCGCAACGTGCGCGTGAGCTTCGTGAGTACGTGGAGCGCGCGCCCACGGGCGGGACCTACCAAACCGAACAAGGACGCGATGAACGTGTCGTCGACCGTGGCGCGCAAGTGGACGAGTCGGCGCCGGCCGATACACGTTCCGAAGTCGCCGAAAAATACGAGCCTTAGAGCTCCGATTGGCGCCTCACTTCGAGGCGTCAAACTCTTGTTACAAAGTCAGAACTTCGACGTTTCACGATGATTCGCCGAACTTGTCGACTCTCTGTCAAAGTCTATACAGTCCGCCTCGACCCTATTGCGTCTGGGGGTGAGACAGGCACATCGATTGCTCTTTAGATCCCATGAAACCATCTGTACTCAAGGGGAGTGGGGCCTATGCGCTTGATCGGTGTCAAACTTTCGGTCATTTCGGCGATCGCGGTTGTGGCTTTGTCTTATACCAACTGCTCGAAAGTGGATTTCGAGGTCGCGGACCTTGAGGGCACGGCGCAGGCGCTGGGCTTCAAAGATGGCTCGCTCATCCTTATTAATGAGGGTGCGGAATACACCAACTCGGTGGATGTCTCCTTGCGGTTGGAGCATAACGACGCGGAAGAGATGATGATCTCGGACCGTGCGGATTGCTCGGGCGGCGTTTGGGAGCCCATGGCCCGCAAGAAGAGCTGGAAGCTTTCCTCGCAGAACAACAACATTCAAGTCTTCGCACGCTTCCGTCGTCTGCACGGCGAGCGTTGGATCGAGTCGGGTTGCGTGATGGATGCCATCATCCACGATAATATCGCACCCGAGATCGCGATCGTGCGTCAGCCCGGATCGCTCTTTAATAATGCCAATCAGTCGATCGAAGTTCGCGTGACCGACAGCGGTTCGGGCGTGGGCAGCATCGCGTGCGACGCCACCTGGAGCACCGGGTGTTCACAGGGCGTCCGACTGCACACTCTGACCGAGGGCGCGCACGCCATCCGTCTTTCGGCGGTGGATCGTGCGGGGAACGCGGCTCCGGAAGTGTCGGATGCGCTTAGTATTGATCTGACTGCGCCGATCGTGAAGTTCACATCCACTCCTGCGACGATCACCGCAGATCCCGTCGGCAAATTTTCGTTCTCGGCGGTTGACGCCATGTCGGGTGTATCGGGTTACGAGTGCTCGGCGGATGGAGCTGTTTTCGCGGCCTGCTCTTCCGGGATCTCGTCGACCTATGGCGCCGGTGGCCATAGCTTTCGTGTGCGTGCAACCGATGGTGCGGGCAATGTCTCGGCGCCTATAGCCTACAGCTGGAACATCGACCTGAGTGCGCCGTCCGTCACTATTAAATCGGGTCCTGAAGGTAACGTGAAGTCGAGAGACGCGCACTTCACATTCGAAGGTTCGGATGACGGTATTCCGCTCAGCAGCTTCATCTGTAAGCTGGATGGTCGCCCGGCAGCTCAGTGTGACTCCGGATCGGCTACATATACGGGGCTTAGTGATGGAGAGCACACGTTCACGGTCATCGCGAAGGATGGAGTCGGTCACGAAAGTTCACCCGCGACACGCAAGTTCGTGATCGACACAATGCCGCCTTCGATCACGATCGAGGGACCGACAGGACGCCAAGCGTCGTCATCTGCGGCTTACACTTTCACCGCTTCGGATTCGGGATCGGGCGTCGCGCGGATCGAGTGCGCGATGGACAGCGCTTCGTTCTCGACCTGCGGGGGCGCGAAGTCGTTCTCGAACCTTTCCAATGGTTCGCACACGATTTCTGCTCGCGCCATCGACAACGTCGGTAACACGAGTATGGTGGCATCGAAGACGATCTTCGTCGATCTGATCAAGCCGATCGTCGTGATCACGAAGTCTCCGGCATCGGAAATCGCCGTGACTACGGCAGACTATGAGTTCTCGGCTTCGGATGCGGATGGCGGATCGATCGCGCACATCGAGTGCCGTCTGAACGCCAGCGCTTGGGAGAAGTGCACTTCGCCCAAGAAGTACGAGGACCTCGCCAAAGGCGACTACAAATTCGAAGTTCGCGCGACCGACTCGGTGGGCCTGGTTTCGGATATCAAGTCGCACCAATTCAAAGTGGCGATTCCGGATCCCGTCGTGATCTGCGATCCCTTCGGTTCGACCACGAACACGAAAGCCGGTATCGCGGCGAAGCTCGCCTATTACGACGGTCCCGATGCTTACGGCCACATCAAAAACGTCGAGGACGTTTGGACCAAAGGGACCAAGGTCGAAGACACCGTGATCTTGTTCGGTCAGATCTCGGTCCCGACGCGCTCGTTCGATCAAGGTTTCGAGATCGGTGGCGGCAAGAAGCTCACGAACTCACGCGGAGAGGACCTGATCGAGTGGTTCTCGCTCGAGTACAACGCCGAAATCAAACTCGATGACGGCGACTCGACCGGCCTTTACCAGTTCGCGACCCTGTCGGACGACGGTTCGATCCTGATGTTGGATTCGGGTTCGGGCTTCCAGAAGGTCGTGGACAACGACGGTCACACGCCGACCCGCATGAAGTGCGGTGGCACGGTGCAGATGTCGCGGGCGTCGCGCATTCCGATGAAGCTCAAGTACTTCCAGGGACCGCGCACCGAGATCGCGGTGACGCTCCTGTGGCGCAAAGTCGGTAGCGGCAACGACTACGGTTGCGACGTCGCGAGCAACTGGTTCAACGGTTCGGGCCAAGGCACCAACCAGTACAACCAGATGATGGCGCAGGGTTGGAAGGTCATGGGCGTGAACAACTTCCAGATGACCGAAGTCATCCCGAACGTGTGTAAAGATAAATAATCGATTCAAGTCAGAGTGAGGGTGGTTAGAAAGGGTCGCGTCAGCGGCCCTTTCTTTTTGGGGCGTCGAGACCGGGCCCCTACAGATCCCAGTAGCCCGTCACCTTCATCCACTCCTTCTGCGCGCCGAATTGGGTGCGCAGAAGCTCGGCCGTGGACTTCACCGCGGTCGACTCACCGATGACCCAGGCGAAGTAATCGCCCTTGGGGAAGGGCAGCACCTTGATGGCCGATTGGATGCGGGTGGGGTCGCCCGGGCGCGCGTCGAGGCGCTGAATCCAGTGAACGTTGACGTTCGGTCCGTGCTCCAGGGGGACGCTCATGGCGTCGTTCTGCACTTCGATCAGGACCTCGGCCCGTGCGTCGCGGGGCATCTCGCGCAAGCGGCGCGCGAAGGCGGGGATCGCGGTTTCGTCGCCGATCATCAGGTACCAGTCGAAGTTGTAGGGCACGATGCGGCTGCCGCGGGGGCCGCCGATGACGAGCTCGCTTCCGGGCTCGGCCGCTTTCGCCCAGTCCGTTCCCGGTCCGGCTTCGTGCAAGAAAAAGATGAGTTCGAGTTCTTGTTTGGCGGGGTCGAAGCGCACGGGCGTGTAGTCGCGCATCGCGGGTTTGGCGCGTTCTTCGGGAAACTGAATGCCGTCCGGTCCGAGGCGCGGCACGACGGGACCGCCCGCGTCGAGCGGGAAGAAACATTTGATATGGTCGTCCGGAGAACCGCTCTGAAAGCCTTCGAGCTCGGGTCCGGATAACACGATGCTTTTCAATTTAGGGGCGAGCATGGTCGTCGCGGTCACGCGCAGCACGCGGGTTTTCACGGGATAGCCAACGGTTTGGATTTCGCGGGTCGGTGTCATGCCCCGAGCTTTGCCTTCGGCGCGCGCGCCTTGCAACCCCTCGCCCGGCGTGCGCCGAAGATGCAAGGAAAATGAATGTTCCTCAGATTTGTCACACTTCGTAACGTCCCGCGTGGCAAGGGCTTTGCATTTTCATTCCGGCAAAGTCAAAGTTCCACGCCAAAAGGATTGTCGTGGCGATCATGCACAAGGAGGGCTCCGTGTGTTCATTTCTTCTCCGACAGGTGTCGACAGTTTTTTCAAGGCGGATGGTGGGCCTGGCGGCTCTGCTCGTGATGTCCGGCATAACGACCGCTTCGGCCGAGAGCGTAAATCGCGCCGGAAAGAAGTCCCGCACGGTGACGCGCGCGCCGGCGGTCGCCGGGGCCTGTTACCGCACGCACGTGAGCTACTACAATCCGCTCGACAACTCCGCGATGGAGGGCGGGAGTGAAAACCGTTACACCGAACGCATTCAGAGCATCCAGAGCGCTATCCGCACGGGAAATCCCGTGACCGTCGCGATGGACATCCACGGCGAGTGGGGGAAGCAGTGCAATCGCGCCGACAAGCGTTGCACGCTACTGGTTTGTAATAAGGGCTTTGATCGCGCGTTTCCGAAATATCGCGAGCGCTTCCCCGCGGTGCCGGACAACTGCTTTCTGGCGATCGTCGAAGATACGGGCGGTCGGTTTTACCACAAGGGGACGAAGAAACTCGATATCGCCTCGGCGTCCCGCGCGCACGCGCGGGCGGCACCTCGCGACACCGAAGAGACGACTTTTCAGGTCGTGGAGAATCCTTGCGGCACCGGGGCGCGGGCGCGCAACTGCGATCTGGGAAAGCGTTGGGATCCCGAGCGGCACGGCTTCGGCGACCGTTGCGGTTTCATCGAGGCCCAGCGCCGTGAACGAGAAATGGGTCACGAGCGTTCACTCGAGACCCAGCTGGCGGATTGGCCGGCCGGGCGGGAAGCCACGACCGGCGTGAATTAATCAAAGATCACGTTCCGCCGCGCAGAACAAAAAGCAAGAGCAATAGCGGAATCGGCACGCCAACGGCCCAGAGTAAAATCCAGCCGATGGCGCCGCGTTCGTTGTTCACTTCCAGAAGTGCGGGTTTGATGTCTTTCATGAGGGTTCTCCTTTGAGTTTGAGAGTTAAACGTGCGCCGGGCGAGTGGTCGCTTTGGGTTGACGTGCGGGCACCACGACTTCCATCGTCGCGCGGGTGTTCAGCACCGAGGCGAGCAGTCCGCCGAGCACCGAGAACATCAGGCCCAAACACATGACGACGAAAAGCGACCAGCCCGTCGTTTTCAGTGCGGTGGCGGCGGCCTCTCGCGCTTCCACGGCGGCGGCGTCGATCCGCGCTTGGGTGGCGGCGATGCGGGCGTCGGCTTCTTCGGGAGTCAGGCCCGCTTGACCGGCGAGGTAGTTTTTCGCGGCTTCGTTGTCACCGCGGATCAATCTTGATGCGACCCCTTGGATCACGACCGAAGGCTCCGAGCGCAGGTTCAGGCCCGCGAAGTTGTCCTCGACGAAGTCGCGCACCATCGGATTGTCGGCGGCAACGGCGGCCCCGGTCGTCACGGCGGCGGCTCCCGCGCCCAGAGTTTTCGCCGCGGCGGAACCGAGCGTTCCCGCGAGCGCGAAGACCTGCACGACGATGAAAGTCACAAAGACCGCGCCGACCAAAAGACCCTGCGCGCTACCGACGAGATCCACGCGCGTGCGCTGGGTGCGAACCGCATAGTAAGCACCCACGAACGTCGCCAGAATGGTCGCGAGGACCACCGACACGCCCGCAAAAAGTCCCGCGTTGCGTGCGGTCGTGCCGTCTTCCAGGCCGATTCCGCCGAAGGCGACTGCGAGCGCCAGGGCCGCCAGAAAAGTGACCGCGGCCAGTGCGAGTCCGCCGAGTGTTGAGCGCCAGCTAATCAAAGAGCCCTGCGCGGGAATCTCCCGGGTCACCGTGTTTGTTTCATAAGTTTCGATCATCATGTCTTCCGTCCTTGCTTGAGGTTAAAATCCCGACTCTGGCTCGCCAAAGTCACCGATCAACTCGTTATGCAAAGACAGGGGCCTGAAACCGACCACGGAAGTGGGGAAAAATGGGGACGATGGCGCGCGGCCAATTCAGCTAGTGAGCCGTGACTAGAAGATGACTGAGCAGACCCCAGATGCTCGCGACCCAAAGAAGGACGGCGAGCACGGGGCGGTAACGCGCGGGAAAGTAGCGCCACAGATAAGTGTTCAAACGGGCGAACAGCGTCAATGCGGGCAGTCCACCCAGCCAGAGCGCGAACATGACCAGGGCGCCGGCGCGCGCGCTGCCGCTGGCGGCGGCGGCGGCCACGAAACTCCAAAGCCATCCGCAAGGAAAGGCCGCCGTGCCGAGTCCCATCACCACGGGGCGGAAAGATTCGGGCAGGGCGCGGATCAAGCGGGGAATACGATCCTGCACGGGGCGAAGCAAGTACATCGCCGACAGTCCCAACAAAAGGGCCGTCACGCCGAGGACGACGAACTTCAGTCCCGTATGTTGCAGATCTTGAATGCGGTAAAGGATTTGATCGCCGGTCGCGCCCGCGATGGCGCCGAGCCCGAGGTAACTGAGCGCGCGACCGGATTGGTAGAAGAAGCCCGCGCGTCCGCGGCCCATCAAAAGCGCGACGGGACCGCACATCCCTGCGCAGTGCCAGCTGCCGATCAGTGCGGTGAAAAGAATCAGCATCAGACCCGAGTTAAAAAGGTCCAAGCAAAGTTCCTTTCACGCGGGAGTGCGCGCCGGTTTCACTCACCAGATCGAGCTCGATTTCGGTGCGGCCGTGGCCTTGAAAAAGCGCGGACGGGGCCGTCACGAAGGCGTGAACTTCAAGATGGGCTTGCGGCGCGAGTTCGGGTTCGGCGTTTGCGATCTTGAGTTCCAGACCTTTGGCTTTCAATTCCGCCGGAAGTTCGATCCGCACTTTCTGCGCGACGCCGGTCTGTGAGTGTAAATGCAAACGCAAGTGGTTCAGCACCAAGTTTTCGCCTGCGGCACCCGTGACCATGCTGTAAGGCGTATCGAGACCACGCAGGAGCTGCGCGCTGAAATCCTGTCGACGTGCGACCGCGATGGTCAGACCCACGATCATGAACGCGAGGACCGCGGCGTAACCGACGGCGCGCGGGCGCTTCCACCACGCTTGGCGGCGCGTGCTGAGCGAGTCGTAGCGGATCAAGCCCGTGGGCTTTTTCACTTTCGTCATGATCTCATCGCAGGCGTCGATGCAGGCGGTGCAGCCGATGCACTCCATCTGCGCGCCGTTACGGATATCGATGCCGGTGGGGCAAACGGCGACGCAGCGGCCGCAAGCCACGCAATCGCCGGTGGGGGCGCCTTTCGGGACGGCGCCTTTACGGGGTTCGCCGCGTTTGACGTCGTAGGTGACGGTCAGGGTTTGCGTGTCCATCAAGACCGCCTGGAAGCGTCCGTAGGGACAAGCGACGATGCAAAACTGCTCGCGGAACCAACCGAAATCGAAAAGGATGATGCCGCTCGAGACCAAGATGAAAACGAAAGATGTCCAATTCGCCGCGGGATCGGACGTCACCATGTCGATCAAGTTGCGGGCGCCGACGAAGTAGGCCAGGAAGCTGTGCGTGATCACGAGCGAGACCGTCGCGAACGCGATCCATTTGCCGGACTTGATTAAGAATTTGCGCAAGCCCATTTCTTCGCGGTCAAGTTTGCGGCGTTCGAGATGCGTGCCTTCGAACAGTCGTTCGATCCGGCGGAAGATTCCGTCGATGAAAACCGTTTGCGGGCAGGCCCAGCCGCACCACACCCGTCCCCAGACCGCGGTCAGAAACGCGAGCCCGACCGCGAGCGTTCCCAAGACGAAAAAGAGCAGCGGGCCGTCGTGCGCTTGGAAGACCAGACCGAAGATCGCGAACCGACGGGACGGCAGATCCAGCCACAAGGTTTGTTCGCCGTTCATGCGCGTCCAAGGCAGGATCAGGAAAAACAGGATCAACACGGCCTGAGTGTAATCACGGCGTTTACGCCACGGGCCTTTCACCTCGGCGGCGTAGATTTTTTCGCGACGTCCCCCTTCGCCGATCATCGACAGGCGATCACGGAAATTATCGATGGGGGTGGGGACGTCGTTACTCACGGAGCGGGGTCTCCTTCATCTGACTCGGCTTTTTTACTCGGTTTTCTACTTGTCATAGGCTTCGCCTTGCGGGGCCTTGCCGGAAACGTTGGTGTTGTGGAGCGAGTTCACGAAGGCGACCACTTGGGTCAGTTCTTCCTTCGAGATCATATTTTCCCAGCCGGGCATCCCTTTATCAAGGACGCCTTTCGCGACGGTGTGCAGGACGTCGGTCGGTTCACCTTTGCCGTGAATCCAAAATTTATCGGTCAAATTGGGACCGACCATACCTTCACCCTTGGCGCCGTGGCAGGCCGCGCACTTGCCGGCGTAGATCGCGGCACCCGCGTTCAGCGCGGCGGGATCCTTCGCGGCGGCGGCGAGCTCTTCCGCCGAAGCGGCGGGGGCGCTGGCGACCGCGGTGGCCTGGATCGATTGCAGCGCCTTCCAGGCGGTCTGGAATTCGTGCGCTAGACCCGTGTCGGGCATGATCATGAAATGAATCGAGTAGACGAACGAAAAGATGATGGTACCGAAGAAGGTCATCAGCCACCAACCCGGCAGCGGATTGTCGAACTCGCGGATGCCGTCGTATTCGTGATGGGTTAACGGATCGTTCGGGATATTGTCGTCGCTCATGATTAAACCTCATCCCGCAGCGGTAGTTCGCTCATGCGGTTGTAATGTCTTTCCGATTGCACCCAGAAAACCCAGATCAATGCGCCCACGAAGACGGCGCCGAAGACGCCGAAGCCGACGAGCGCCAAATTCACATCGCTGAATCCTTGAAACGCGGCCGAGAGTTTCATTTCTTAGCGCCTTTCTGTCCGAGGGCTTGCAAGTACGAGATCAATGCCACCATCTCGGTTTTCTCCATGTTCGCGGGGCCGCCTTCTTTTTCCAGGCGCTCGGCGATCACTTTCGCTTCTTTCTGCGCGACGATGTCGGCGTCGGCGACGGTGGCCTCGTCGTAAGGAGTGCCGAGCATTTTCAGCACGCTCAATTTCTTGCGCAGGCTTTGGAAGTCGGTCTTTTTATCCGCGAGCCAAGGATAATTCGGCATGATCGAGTTCGGTGTCACCGAGCGCGGATCGATCATGTGACGGAAGTGCCAAAGATCGGGATACTTCTGTCCCAAACGGGCCAGGTCGGGACCCGTCCGCTTCGATCCCCACTGGAAGGGGCGATCCCACATGCTTTCCTCGATGGTTGAGGGCGCGCCGTAACGAAGCGCCTCGGAAACCATCGGACGGATCTGCTGCGAGTGACAGAGGTAACAACCTTCGCGGACGTAGATGTCGCGACCGGCGAGCTGCAGCGGCGACCAAGGTTCGGTCGCGTTTTCGATCTTCACGTAAGACTGCATGTTGAGCGTGGGCAGGATCTCGATGACCGAACCGACGATGATCGCGAAGAAGGCGAGCACCGAGAAAACGGTCGCCATGCCTTCCAGACGACGGTGACCTTTCTCTTCTTGCTCGATCTTCGGCGCGACTTCGGGGATCGCGTCATCCGCCGTTTTCGGCGCCGACTTCAAGGTCTTGTATAGGTTGTAGCACATGATCAGGTAGCCGGTGATGTACAGAGCTCCGCCGAGCGCGCGGACCCAGTAGAGGGGCACGATCGCGGTGACGGTTTCGACGAAGTCGGGATAAACGAGCTGACCCTTGTCGTTCACCGCGCGCCACATCAGGCCCTGGGTGATTCCGGAAACGATCATCGAGATGTAGTAAAGAAGGATGCCGAAGAAGCCGAGCCAGAAGTGGCTGTTCATCAGGCGCTTCGAGTACATCGGGACTTTCCACAATTTCGGCACCAGGAAGTAGATCATCCCGAATGTCAGGAAGCCGTTCCAGCCGAGCGCGCCGCCGTGGACGTGACCGATGATCCAGTCCGTATAGTGACCCAGTGACGAGACCGATTTGATCGAAAGCAAGGGCCCCTCGAAGGTCGCCATCCCGTACCAGGTGATCGCGGTCACGAAGAACTTGATGATCGGGTCGGTCCGCAGAAGATCCCACGCGCCACGTAAGGTGAGCAGCCCGTTGATCATCCCGCCCCAGCTCGGGGCCCACAACATGAGGCTGAAGACCATGCCCAACGTTTGCGCCCACTCGGGCAGCGAGGTGTACAGCAAGTGGTGAGGTCCCGCCCAGATGTAGATGAAGATCAGGGCCCAGAAGTGGATGATCGACAGACGGTAGGAGTAGATCGGGCGATTCGCCGCTTTCGGCAGGTAGTAGTACATCAAACCCAGGAACGGCGTGGTCAGGAAGAAGGCGACCGCGTTGTGACCGTACCACCACTGCACGAGGGCGTCCTGGATGCCGGCGTAGACCGGGTAGGACTGCATCAGGCCGACGGGAATTTCGATCGAGTTGAAGATGTGCAGAACCGCGACGGTGATGATGGTCGCGATGTAGAACCAGATCGCGACGTACATATGGCGTTCGCGGCGACGCGCGAGCGTTCCGAAGAAGTTCACCGCGAAGACGACCCAGATCACCGCGATCGCGATGTCGATGGGCCATTCGAGTTCGGCGTACTCTTTACTTTGCGAGTAACCGAGCGGCAGCGTGATCGCCGCGGACAGGATGATGGCCTGCCAACCCCAAAAGTGAATACGGCTCAAGGTGTCCGAGAAGAGCCGCGTTTTGAGTAGCCGTTGGGTCGAGTGGTAGATCCCCGCGAAGATCGCGTTGCCGGCGAAGGCGAAAATCGCGGCGTTGGTGTGCAGCGGACGCAGGCGGCCGAACGTGATCCATTCAAGACTCAGGTTCGCGGGCCAGAACGCCAGTTGAAGCGCCGCGATCAGCCCCGCCAGAAACGCGACTCCGGCGAAGCCCATACAGGCGAAGATGAACATGCGGACGATCTGATCGTCGTATCTCGGGGTTGAGTCGGCGTGGGGGCTCATGAACGGGGTCCTTTCACTTTGTGTTCACTGCGAAAATCTGGATGTACATCTTGGTCTTGAAGCATACGCTGAGCCGGGGTATCGAGGTCGCCCCACTGGTCGTCGCCAGTGGCCCAAATGAAACTGAGGATGAAGCCGATTCCTAACAGCAGCGAAACGGGAATCGTGAGCCACAGAATATTCACGCGGACCTCCGGGTGAGCCATAGGCTTGAAAAGAGAATCAACAGCGAACTGATCGGCATTAACAGCGCCGCGCCCATGGGGCCAATCCATCCCATCACGGCGCAGGTGCCCGCGATCAGGTTGTAACCCAGCGCGAAGCCCAGGTTCCGGCGCAGTGTCCGTTCCACTTCTTGTCCAAGATGGAAAAGTTTCGGCAGCATTTCGAGTCCGCCGCGCAAACCGATGACGTCCGCGCCCAGCTGGGCTTCGAGGGCCGAGCCCGGCATCGCGTAGCTGACGGGCGCTTCCACCAGCGAAGAGACATCGTTCGTGCCGTCGCCGACGTAAAGACCGATGCCGAGTTGGCTGATCGCGGTGCGCTTGTCTTCGGGTTTCAGGCTGCCGCGTGCGTTCTCGGTCGGCAGATCGAGGGTGCGGGCCAATGCGGTCACGCGCGAGGTCGCGTCGCCACTCAGGATGAAAAGCTCGCGTCCCTCATGTTTGAACTGATTCAGGACTTCGGTGGCTTCGGGGCGCGGGTTGTCTTCGAAGTTCAAACGCAGGACCGCTTCGCCGTCGCGGCGAAGCTCCATCGCGGGGCCCGCGCTGGTGTCGCCCTCGGCGACGGGCTGGATTTCGTAGCGGTGTCCTTGGTAGTCGGCAGCGGGGCCGGAGCCGGGAACTTCGATCAGATTTTCGAGCGGCAGGTGGCGCGCGGGGCCGAACGCGCGGCGCAAGGCGTGGGCGATCGGGTGAGTCGCCGGGGCCTCGAGCGACAGCAAGAGGCTTTTGAGTTCGTCATCCAGGAGCGGCGAGCGTTGCGAAAGGCGCAAATGCCCGGTGGTGAGCGTTCCGGTTTTATCGAAGGCGATACGTTTCACGTTTTTCAGTTTTTCGAAAACTTCGGCCGAGCGGATCAGTAGCCCTTCGCGGAAAGCGAGTTTGAGTCCTTGCGCCAGCGCGAGCGGAGTGCCGAAGGCGATCGCGCACGGGCAAGCGAGGATCATCAGCGCGAAGGCTCGCCGCAGTCCCTCATCGGTCAGACCGGATTGGTGGAAGGACGTCACCAAGGCTCCCGCGACCGCGAGGACGATCAGGGTCAGGATTTGGCTCACGCGTGAGGAAAGGTGCGGGTGCACGGGCGCGCTGTGGGTTTCGCGACGGACTTCGCGGACCAAGCGACCCAAGTCGGTTTCGGCGCCGCAACGTTCGGCTTTCACCCACACGCCCGGACGATTCACGAAGCTGCCGGCGCGGATTTCGCCGTTCGGCAGGACCCAGCGCGTTTGCGTTTCTCCATTCAAATAAGCGGTGTCGATTTCCACTGCGGCCTGTTGCACGCGGCCGTCGATGGGGACGCGGGCGCGCTCCGGAACGTACACCCAATCGCCGGGAATCAGCTCGGTGACGGGCGCCAAAGCTTCTTGGCCGCCCCGACGGTACTTGAATAGCGAGCGGTCGAAAAAAACTTCCAGCGGATGCTCTTCGGCGCTTCGTCTTTGCGCCCACCCCAGCAGAAAACGTGAAATCAGAATCAGAAACAAAAATCCCGACAGCGAATCGAAGTAGACGTCGTCGTTGCCTTGGATCAGTCGCGCGTAGGAATAGAGCGTTCCCGAAAGAAACGCGAAGGTCAGCGGGAAGTCGAGATGCAGCTCGCGGCTTTTCAGCGCGCGGTAAGCGCTTTGGTAAAACGGGTAGGCGCCGTAGGTCGCGACGGGCAGAAAAAGAATCCCCATCAGCAGCACGAAAGCGTGGGACCAGCTGGCCTCGGCGCCCGCGTAGATCGCGAACGCGAAAATCATGATGTTACCCGAAAGTCCGCCGACGACGCCCAGGCGAATCAGATCCTGTTTGCGGCGGCGTTGGGATTCGGACTCGGTGGATTCGTCCGAACGCAGAAAACGAAAGCGGAAACCCCAGCGCGCGAGCAGTTCGCCCAGGCGGCCGAGGTCAGGGGTGGCCGTGCGCCACTCGGCGGTCAGGATCGCGTCGAGCGAGTTCCACTCCACGCGCGAAAGCTCGGGCAGAACTTCCGGCAGGCGGGCCAGCGCCGACTGGCAGCCGACGCAGTGAAAACCCTCGATCATGAGTTTGGCGGAAGGAGTGCCACGGCGATTGGTGCTAAGAAACAAGCGCGTCGCTTCGAGCGTCCGCAGATTTTCGAGCTCACCGCCCGGCAGGGCGCGGGGCGAAAGACCCCATTCCGAAGCGCCGGCTTCGCTCGCTTTCAAGAGGCCATCGATGAACTTGCAGCCCTCGCAGCAGTAGTTGGCCAACGCCAAACGCCGGTGCGACGGCACCGGTTCTGAGCAGTGAAGGCAGTAAGCGACCTCTTCCATGCCCAGGGCTATTCCAATTCCGAGACCGCGCGCGCGGGGCCTCGACTGGACTTTGGATTGTGTTCATTTTGTGTGTGATATTATATATTTAGTCGAAATACTGGAGGAAGGTCTTGAAGGGGTGGTTGGGGGCGAGGGGCGCCCCTGTCCCAATCCTTCAATCGTCCGTGGGACTTTCTGTCCCAGCTTTGGTGTCGTCATCTTCGTCGCTGGGCTCGGGCGTATCATCATGGATCAAGCCGTACTCCCGTTCCTTGCGGTAAAGGGTCCGGCGACTGATGCCCAAAATGCGTGCGGCCTTATCTTTGCGGCCCCCGACTTTGTCCAAAATGATCTGCAAATATCGCCGCTCCAGGTCCTCCAATGAGGGGAACGTCTGCTCCATATCGGACTCGATATCTTGAAGATCGGCCGAGTCGGGGAGTGGGATGTCGGTTTCTTGCAGGATGGGTTTGTTGGACATGACGGCCACGCGCTCGATCATGTTTTCGAGCTCGCGCACGTTTCCTTCCCAGCGCATATTCATGAGGGCTTGGAGTGCCCCCGCGCTGAAACCACGGACTTGCAGATTGTTTTGCGCCGCAAACCGCAGCAGGAAAAATTGCGCGAGTAGCGGGATGTCTTCGCGACGGTGGCGTAGGCCCGGCAGCGCGACGGGAATGACCGCCAAACGGTAGTAAAGATCTTCGCGGAAACGTCCTTCTTTGATCAGGCGTTTGAGATCTTTGTGGGTTGCCGCGATCAAACGAACGTCGATGTCTTTCGTCGTGTTTTCGCCGACGGCGCGGACCTTCTTTTCTTGAATCACGCGCAGAAGCTTCGCCTGCAGGCCGATGTCCAAATCGCCGATTTCGTCCAGAAACAACGTGCCGCCTTGGGCCTCTTCGAAGAGTCCTTTTTTGCGGGCGATCGCGCCGGTGAAAGCGCCTTTCGCGTGACCGAACAGTTCACTTTCCAGAAGCGTATCGGGAATCGCCGTCACGTTCACCGCGACGAAGGGTTTTCCCGCGCGGGGGCCAAGATCGTGAATGGCGCGGGCGACGACTTCTTTTCCGGTCCCGGATTCCCCGGTGATCAGGACGTTGGCGGTGACGCTCGCGACTTTTTCGACGAGCTGAAACACCTGCGCCATCGCCCGGGACTTACCGATCAACTTCCCTTTCATATTGCGGGTGCGCAGTTCGGTTTTGAGCGCTTCGTTTTCCGCCGTCAGGCGGTAAACCGAACAGGCGCGTTCCACACGCAATTGCATCTCGGACAGTTTGAAAGGTTTCGTGATGTAATCGAAGGCGCCGCGACGGATGGCCTCGACCGCGGACTCGATGCTGCCAAAAGCCGTGATCAAAATCACGGGAAGCTCCGGGCGCAGCTCTTTGACTTTCGAGGTCAGTTCGATGCCGCTCATATTCGGCATCTGGATGTCCGAGATCAGCGTTTCGAAAACGGGCGTCGAAGCTTCGGCGGTTTGCAGATATTCGAGTAGCTTCTCGGGGGCGTCGAAGCTGGTGACTTGGTAGCCTTCGGCCTTCAGAAAGTCTTCGACCATCGAACGCATTTGCGCATCGTCGTCGACGAGTCCTAAATGACCTTTGGAATCCATGGTAAACCTCTTGTTAAGGAGGATTGCCGTAGTCCGATGGTGAAGTCAATGCAGGGGGCCGGGGCCCCCCATTGATACACGAAGATGCAAGTCAATTATCGGCAAGTGAAGGTCGCCAGGCGTGTTTGGCCATGGTCACCGGCCGTCGAGTCGAAATAGTGATACCAGATTTTGCCGACCCCGGCGCTGGCCACGGTCTTTTCGATTTCGGCCGTGTGTCCGTTGCCGCGGAAGTAATAGCTGCGCGTGCGCTCGCCGCTGTACTTCAGGTGGCCCGAGTAGGGATAGTTCGGGGTACTGAACTGCAATGAAATGACGCCGTCGCGAATTTGGCGGATGTGCGCGGTGTGGCCCCAGTGGTCCGTGCAGGCGGCCAGGGCGGGAGCGCCGAGCCCCAGAAGCGTCAATGCGGTGATGATGAATTTCATTCTTCTTCCTCCTAGTTGAAAGTGGACCAAGGCTCGCATCTTTTTCATGGGGGTCAACTCGCACAACCCACGCAGCGGCGCGCCCATTCGAAATATTTTCTCGGGTTCACGTTTCGCTGAATCGTGCATTCTTGATTTCGTAAACCCGCGCGGGAATAATGGGCGCATGATTCAAAACGGCGGCAACGACGGTAGCGTTTCGGTTTTGCTCAAAGAGCTTAGCGATCAGAAGTACGCACTCGATCAGGCGGCGATTGTCGCCGCGACCGATCGCCGCGGCATCATCACCTACGTGAACGACAAGTTCTGCGAAATCTCGGAGTACACACGTTCGGAGCTTTTGGGAAAATCCCATAAAGTCGTGAACAGCGGCTTTCACGGTCCCGAGTTTTTCAAAGAACTTTGGGGGAAGATCGGTCACGGGCAGGTCTGGCGCGGCGAAATCTGCAATCGCAAAAAAAGCGGCGCGCTTTATTGGGTGGCGACGACCATCGTGCCGTTCAACGACGACGAAGGAAAACCCTACCAGTACCTTTCGATCCGCCAAGACATCACCGATATGAAAAACGCGCGCCAAACGATTCTCGATCAACAGGCGAAGTTGGTCGCGTCCTCTAAACTCGTGGCGCTGGGGGAACTTGCCGCCTGCCTCACACACGAAATCAATAATCCTTTGGGCGTAATCTTGGGCCGTTGCGAGATGTTGCGGCGGTCGATCGATCGGGGGCAGGTTTCGCCGGAAGAATTGCTGAAGATGGCCGAGTCCATTGAAACCACCGGTTACCGCATCGAAAAGGTCGTGCGCTCCATGCGCTCACTCGCCCGCGGCGAGGACTCCGAGGCTTTGAGCGACATTTCGATTCCGCTCATCGTCGAGCAGACGCTCGATCTGACTCGCCAACGTTTCATCGATCACGGCATCCGCTTCGAACAAGAGGTCATTTTTGCCGGTCGGGTTCGTTGCCGTTTGACGCAAACCCTGCAGATCCTCGTGAATCTTTTGAACAACTCGCATGACTCGGTCTACGAGGCCGAAGATCCCGCCCAGCGCTGGGTCAAGTTACGGGTCACCGAATCGGCTGGCACCGTCTCGTTCGCCGTTGAGGACGGTGGGCTCGGGGTTTCCGCCGAGTTGGTGGCGCGGCTGTTCACGCCTTTCTTCACGACGAAAGACATCCAGATCGGAACGGGAATGGGACTTTCCATTTCGCAAAGTCTGGCGCACCGGCAAGAGGGGGAACTCGTGCTGGAGTCGCGCGCGAATCCCACGCGGTTCGTGCTTCGGCTGGCCACGGGCGGTTCTGTCTAATGTTGGAAAAGGTCAAAGACCGCGGAACGCTGTACGCGACCGTCGCGGCGACCCTCTGTTGCGTGATGGTGACGGCGCAAGAGGCCTTCATTATTCCCGAAAGCGAACTGCTGGTGGCGACCGTCGGGCGGATGATCCCGATGTTGGTCTTTTTCTATGCGGGAGTACGGGCGGCCTACCGTCCCGACCTTGAGCGCTACAGCGCACTTTTCGCGATCGCGATGTACGTCTGGAGTTTTCAAGGCGAGTTCTACCGCCCGAACTACGCTTACGCGATCATCCAATTCCAGGTCGTGCACGCTCTGTTCTTTCGGATGAAGTTGCGGAATTTCTTTTTGATCCACGGGCTGATGACGTGCGCGTTCATCGGTTGGATGTACTACAACTGGGATGTGAACTCGCGGCGGATCGCCGACAATCCGGTCTTCGAGGACTACCTGGTCATCTTGATCATCTCGACCGTTCTGTCTTCGTTGATCTACATGAATTTGAATCGGCGCAAAAAAGAGCGCGAAGAAACGCTTTCGCATTTCGCGCTCGTGGGGAAACAGACGGCGGCGCTATTGCACGATTTTAAAAATCTCGCGGCATCGCCCAAACTCTACGCCGACGCACTTTTGGCGCGTTCCGATCGCGTCGACCCCGAAACCTTGGACCTTCTGCGCAACCTGCAGGGCGATCTCGAGCGCATGAATCGGATGGTGAAAGAGCTGCACCAATCCACCAAACAGCCCGTCGAATCCGCGGTCGCCCCGGTGGAGCTGCGCCGGGCCGTTCAAGATGCCATCGAAGTCATGAATATGCGTACGCGCGGGATCGACTTTCGCGTGGAAGGGCGCTCGAAGCTTTTGGTGAATGGCCGTTCGCTGCAAACCATTCTGCTGAATTTGATTTACAACTCCATCGAAAATTTCCAGCGTCGGGATACGCCCGGCGCGACGCTCTGGATTCGGCTCGACGACCATTCGCTCGTTTTCGAAGACAACGGCGGGGGTTTGCCGGCGGACACCTTGCGCGGTTTCAATAGCGGCGGTCAGAACCTCGGGGACGGGATGGGGCTTTTCCTGATTCGTGATACGGCCCAGGCGATGGACATCGAGATCCACGCCGAGAACTCCGCCGCGGGCGCGCGCTTCACGCTGCGGTTTAGTTAGTAGGAGGACGTTTGCAAGATTTGGCAGTCTATTTTTTGCGTCATAATTTAGGAGTCTATCGAAATCGAAGCGGTCTGCCTAAAGACTTTCTGCCCGACGAAACTATGAATCTCTTGACGGAGATCTGGGATGCGGATGTCGCGGTCCTCGATTACAAAGAGCTCCCCCTTGATCGTGCTTACGATCCCGAGGCATATCGCGAACACGGTGGGCACAAAGCGATCGGGATCTTGAACGAGTTACTTCGAAACGGCGGCTATGTCGCCATCGTCTCGCACCGTAGCCACCCGAATTACATGAAAATTGGACGCGTTTTCCCGGTATCGACTTCATTGCCGCTTCGGAAGTTCGAGGTCACGGGCGAATACCTCTACAAGGCGGTTCCGCTTATTGATGTGAGGACTCTTTCGATTCAAGAAAACCTAGGGCTCTTCAGCCAGATTCCCAGACAGGCGGCTTTCAGTCGATGGCCCTCTGCCGCCGCGGCCGTGAATCGTTTTATGCGCGACGAATCTCCCGACCCCGATGTCGTCACTTCGCTTCACGCCTCGCAGCTGGAGGTTCTTTGCTACGAATACTTGCGCGCGAACGAGGGTGTCTTGGAACTGCTCATGCCCATCGGTCGTTCTATGCAGAGTGTCGACATCGTCGCGCGTGACGGTCAAGGGGGAAAAGTTTGGGCGCAGGTCACCTTTCATCATGGCTTTAATCGGGGCAAGTTCACCGCGCTGAGGGCGGGGATCGAGGGTGGCCGAAATCGTCTTTTCTACTTTGGCGCAGGGGACGATCCCGGAGGTCATCCGGGAATCGAGTGGGTTAAGATTGAAGAGGTTTTTAGTTGGGCGAAGGCTCATCGTTCCGGCTATGTGAATGATCTGCTTGCGTTGAGCTAGTTCACGCGGCCTAAGGGCGCTCCACTGGTCCACTGGGTCGCGCCTAAGGGCGCTCCACTTTTCTCCCGGCGTGGTAGACGGCGTCGATGGAGCGGGTGTGGAGGATGTTTTGGGCCGGGTCCTTCGTCAGTACGATGAAGTCGGCGCGGCGGCCCGGGCGTAGGGCGCCGCGGTCTTCCAGGCCCAGGAGTTGAGCGGCGTTGAAGGTGGCCGTGCGAATCGCCTCCAGCGGAGTGAGCCCCGCTTGCACCAAGAGCTCAAGTTCGCGGTGCTCTGCCCAGCCCGGAATGCGCCACGGATTCGCGCCCGAGTCCGTGCCGAAGCCGACAAGAACTCCCGCCTTGAAAAGCTTCACGGTATTTTTCTGATTCTGCTTCACGGCCCGTCTGCGGGTTTCGGTCGTGGGATTTTTGATCAAGGCCTTCATTTGTCCCGCATCCTTCAGGGCTTCGGCCAAAGGCGCGCTCAGGGCCTGAATGAAGAACGGGTCCGCCATCCATTCGGGATGTTCGGCGTAGGTGTAAAACGATTCGTCGACCCCCAATGTCGGGACGTAGGCGATGTTTTTCTCTTTCATCAAAGCGATGAGGCCCGCGTCGGCGTCGCCTTCGCGGATCCCGTGAGCCAGGATGTCCACGCCCGCACGCGCGAGCGCCGTCGCGTCCGCCGCGGTATAGACGTGCGCGGCCACGCGGATTTTCTGGGTATGCGCTTCGTCGATGATCGCGCGGTAGATTCCGCCCGGCATTTTCGGCAGCGTCCCCAGGAAATCGTCGACCCAGATTTTGATCAAGTCCGCGCCGCGCTCTTTCATGGTGCGCACGCGATCGCGCGCGGTCTGCGCGTTGGTGACTCGGGCGACGGCCGGGCCGTTGAAGTCTTTCGGTAGCGGCGGGGCGCCGTTCCCGTAGCCGATCCCGCGATCGGCGCCGAAAAGATCCGCGCCGGCCTCGCGGCCCTCGCGCAGATCCTTGCGGATTTCGTAGAACAGATCCGTGTTCACGCCGAGCGCGGTGGTCGTGGTCACGCCGTAATGCGTGTACTGGCGAAGCTCATTCAAAATGTTGGCGCGGTTGTAGTTCGCGACGCTGACTTTCATGCCCTCGACCGCGCCGATGTGGTTGTGATTCGAAATCAATCCCGGCATGACGGTTTTCCCGCCCAGATCGACGACGACCGCGTCGGTGGGAACTTGTATGCGCCCAACGGGGCCGACGGCCTGGATGCGTCCGTTTTCGACGACCATGACCGCGTTCGCGATGGGCGTATCGCCCGCGCCGTCAATCAAACGAAATCCGGTGTAAGCCGTTTTGATATTCGGATTTTGGGTTTGCGTGCTTTTGGATTTACAGCCGCCAAGCAGGGGCAATGCGATCATGGCGATCAGGGGGACGACGAAGCGCTTCACGGGGACCTCCTTGTCGGCGTGACACGAATCTCATCCTAAAAAACCACCGGGAAGGGGTCAAAGTTTCATTGCGGCCTTGAGCACTTGAGCCCGAGATCGCTTTCCGCTACAGGGCGGACATCACTTTTTGAGGAGAAATCCATGCGGAAACTGGCTCTGAACGTCTTTGCGATGACGATTCTGTCGACGATCTTGTCCCCCTCGATGGCCCAGGCGCGTGACCTGCAGCGCGTCTCGTGTACGGGTTGGGTGAGTTTCGAGACCGGCACCATGGAAGGGCGAATGACCGTCACGGCCGAGCGTCGTCAGAACGGCGAATGGACCGTGAACGATCATATCGCCGCCGGAAAAGATCGGTCGTTGGATTCAAATTCCCTGAGCCTGGATACTTACGGCGGCTGGTTTAACTGCAAGGGCGCGACCTTCGAGTACGATGTCCTGCGCCGGACGCTGAATTTCCGCTACAAATACGACTCGGGAATTTTAGGCGGCGGCTGCCAGAAGACCCGCGGCGAATTCACCGACTGCGTGCACGAGTAAGCGGTTCGCGTTGAGGGACGGCAGCGGATATCGCTGTCGTTCATGATCGCGATTGCGCGCAGCGAGCCGTCTTCTTTCAAAAAGACACCGTTCGTGTTTCCCCCGTCGCAGTTGTCTTCGACGCTGCGGTAGTAGCGGTAGATCTCTCCATCACGGTTGTCCGTCACGGTCGCCGTACGCCACGCCCCACGGCAGCCCGCATGCCGGAAATCGCGAAAGAAATCCTCGTTCGCCCAGTAAAGATCGTGCGTGATGCGCGCGGTTTTCTCTGGGCCGACGCTGAACTCGGTCGAGTTTTTCAGCGCGTACAGATCCCAGCCGTCAAAAGCGCAGGGAGTTTGGGCGAAAGCGGTCGAGACCATCAGCGGTAACAGCAGCGGAAAAAGAAAACGCATGGAAGACCTCCGGCCCGTGAAATATCACGGGCCACGGCCGGGGCAAAGTCCGGAACGGGGTGGTCTATTTAGTTGCGCGGGAGACATATCGGGCGAGGGCGCGCCGGGCGGCTTCGCGCACGGCTTTTCGCTCATCCGCGCGGGCGAGCTTTTCCAATGTCGCGCGCGCCCGGGCAATTTGCCACTCGCCGCAGATTTCGGCGGCCCTTTGACGGACGTACCATTGTTCATCCGCGAGGGATTTTTGAACGGCGGGGCCGACCTTCGTGTCGCCGAAGGCCTGCAAGGTCTGTAGGGCATTGACGCGGACGCCGCCGCTTTCATCTTGCAGGAGTTTCGCCACCGGTTTCGCGGCCCCTTTCGCTTTCAGACGCGCGAGTCCCCGTAGCGCGTGCAGGCGCACGGTCATACGTTCGTTCTTCAAGGCTTGAATCAAAAGCGGGATGGCTCGCCGATCACCCAGTTCTCCCAACGCTTGGAGCGACCACTTCCGCACGCGCGGCCGTGACGGATCTTGCGCGGCTTCCAGCAAAGCGGGGACGACACGACGGCCCCGGGCTATCAGTTCACCGATGACGGTTTCGGCTTTGCGGTCACTGGGGGTGTCCAGGCGGTCGATCAGTTTTTGCGTGGTCAATTTCATGCTCACTCCCGAAAGAAGGCGGCCAAACGCAGCTCCAGCGTGGGGCTCAGTCCCATCGTCATCCATTCGACGCGGTTGTCGGAATCCAGAAGAACGATGGTGGGAGTCCCTTGAACTCCGTAGATGCGGGCAAGCTCACCGCGCGCATCCCAAAAGATCGGGAGCGAATATGCGCGTTCCTCCCGGGCGGCGCGGATCACGTCCAGTGCGCTGTCGGTCGAAATCGCGAAGACATTTTCCGGTTTCAAACTTCCGTTCTTCACTAAGCGATCGATGCGTGCCATCTCGGGGCGGCAGGGACCGCACCAGGTCGCCCAGAAGATCAGAAGGCGTTTCCCCTGCGCGGGCAGTTGAACGGCGCGCCCCTCGAGATCCAAAACTTGCGCGGCGGGCGCGAGCGCTTGGCCTTGCGTTTGGAAAGCCCGCTGGATTTGTGGGCCGCGGGTGGAGATGACGAAACCCAGAACCGCGAGCCAGAACAGAGTTTGGAATCCGGGACGGTATTTCATGCGCGCGCCTATTCCGAAAACATTTTCGGCGAAGATTTCGATTTACGGGCGGGGGGCGAGGGAAAAAGCTCGGTCTCGAGTTTCAGCGCTTCGTTGCCGGCCTCGGAGCGCACGCGGTAAGCGGGCTTTTCGGGCGAGGCGTTGCGTTTGATCTTTTTGCCTTTGATCTCGAGGGTGACGGGCGCGGCGAAGCTCTCGAGGACTTCACCACGAATCGCGCGTCCCAACCATTTCCATTCGACCTTGGCGCCCTTCGGGTATGGCATGAGTTGAAGATGCCACGGGGTGGGCGGAAAGGGAATGACTCTATCCATTCACTTCCAGTTTTTCCGCGGATTCCAGTTGCCGCAGGCCGCGCGACCAGAGGCTCGCCACGCAGATGAGTCCGCCGACCGTGCCCGCAAGGATATAGAGTTCGCGGATGCCGATGATGTCGCCGAGGGGGCCGAAGAGCGTCAGCCCGGCGGGGGCCGCGAGGGCGGCGACGGTGGTGAGTAACGAAAACGCGCGGCCCTGCAATTGCGGCGGGATTTTCTGTTGCAGAAGCGCCACCACGGGCGTGTTCCCGTAAGTGTAGGCGAAGCCGCTCAGGCACCAAAAGAAGACCGCGACGATGAAGGTCTCGCGTGTCGCGACCGCGGTCAGGCCCACGGCGAAGGAACAAATCGCCAAACCCAAAAGCAAAGTGATGACCTTACGCTTCGGCACGAGGATCGTGGTGGCGACGCCTCCCAGAAGCATCGCAACGCCTGCGAGCCCCTCCATGGTCGCGACGAAACTGATGTCGCCTTTGAAGTGACGGGTGACGAGCAAAGGGACCAACGTAAACGTCGGCATCAGAATCATGATGAGCGTGCCGTTGAGCGCATAAAGTTGGCGTAGCGGCGGTGAATGCCAAACGAGGTCGATCCCGTCTTTGAATTCACGCCACGCGCTGGTCGTTGCGGAGGTTCGTTCGGGCTGGGGAATTTTGAAGATCAAAAGCGGGATGATTCCTAAGGTTGCCGTAACGACATCGATCATCAGCGCCCCCTGAAAGGGCAGAAGGCTCATGGCGAAGGCGCCGATGGGGGCCGCGGCGATGGTCATCAAGCTGAGTACGATTTGGTTCAGGCCCGCCGCGCGGGTCAGAAAACTTTCGGGGACGAGCATGACGGCGCTCGCCTGCGAGGCCGGTCCTTGAAAGGCCTGCATGGAGCTGCGAACGGCCAAGAGCGTGTACACATGCCAAAGTTCGACCCGATCTTGCGCGAAGAGGGAAATCAGCACGAGCATGCAGCAGGCGGTGATCGTATCGCTCAAGATCATGATCAGTCGCCGTGAATAGCGATCGGCCAGGACGCCGCCCAACGGGCCCAGCAGCGCCTGCGGTAATAGCGCGAAGATGCCGCCCGTGGCGAGCGCGCCCACTTCACCGCTGGTCGAGGCGATCCACCACAGCAGAATGAACTGGCTGACGGCCGATCCGATCTGGGACAGGGCCTGCCCGGAAACGATGACCCAAAAGCGAAGTTGCCAGTTCTCGAGGTGCGCGGACGCCATGGGCCCGTTATCGCACGGGGCATCGGAGTTCGTCGAAGGGAATCGGAGCTTGCGATCCGATCCGTCAAGGGACGGACGTATCGAGGCTCAAACGAAAGCTCATGGAGGTCCCTTGCCCCAGACGGGAGTCGATCTCCAGGCGGCTTTCGTGAAGCTCCAGGAACTTCTGCACGATCATCAGGCCCAAGCCGAAGCCAAAGGACTCTCCGACTTGCCCAGAGATGAACGAGTTGGCGGACGCACGGATCTTTTCGATTTGTTCGGCCGACAGGCCGGGTCCTTCATCGGCGATCTCGAAGATCAGATCGTTTTGGCGTTGCCGCGTGAAAATACGAATTCGTGCACCAGGAGCGCTAACCCGAATGGCGTTGCTGGCGAGGTTGCGCACCACGGACTCGATCATGATGCTGTCGCCCAAGATGATCGCGGGATTCAGGCCGGGTTGGAAATCGAGTTCGACCTGGCGTAGTTGGCGCAAACCGTTTTGCGCGGCGATCACGTCGCGCACGAGGGCGTTCATTTCAAAGGGAATCCGTCGCGGCTGGAAGCGGGTCTCTTGGATTTGCGCTTGCGCCCACATCATGACGTTCGCCATGAAGTCCCGCGAGACGAACACCGCGTCCGACAAAGCTTCGGCCTGCGGTCGCAGATCGTCGGTCGCGTTCTTCTCGACGTACGAAGAAAGAAGGCGCTGGGCCTCCAGATATCCTGAAAAGTCATGCGCGATGATCGAGA
>JAHBUW010000016.1 GCA_019637875.1 Pseudobdellovibrionaceae bacterium
GCCCACTCCGAGCGGGATTCTTTCAAGACTTCATCGAGCGCGATGATTTCCAGACAGAAGGTGCGCACGTCGCGAATTTCGAGAACTCTTAAGACCGCGCGCTTTTTCACGCGCGCGTACCAGGGTTCGAAGAAGTCCAGGCTTTCCATGAAGGGGCGTTTGCCGGTGGAGAGGATCTCGACGGCGTCGAAAACTTTCCGCAGCGCCCGTTCGGCTTCAAGTTTGGAGCGGCAGGGACCGAGCTGGGCGATTTGCAATTTCGCGGTGCCGCTCGTGGCGAAGCCTTCGATGCGGCCGAGCACCGCGGGCCAATCGAGTTCGTTCAGTTCAGGTGATTTGATTTCATTTTTCATAAATTAAAACTTGGGTTCCTTTCGGCGTCCCGCAAGTCCGGCGATGAGGGCGATCAGCAGAAGCACCACGGGGAAATACGCCCCGTAGCGGATGTAGAAGGTTTGGTGAGTGGTGGTGCGATACGGGATCTCGAAGACCGAGGCCCACTCTTCGAAGGTCGGCGAACGTTGCAGCTGCGTGCCGTCGGCGAGAATCGCGGTGGTTATGCCCGTGTTCGTCGAACGCACGAGCGGACGACGCGCCTCCACGCCGCGCGCGAGCGTCATGATCATGTGCTGGCGCGGTTCGAAGCCGGGACCGAACCAAGAGTCGTTGGTCAGGTTGACCAGGACTTCCGCGCCCTTTCGCACGAGCGCCTCGGTGAAATCGGGGTACAGGCTTTCGTAACAGATCTGCGGACCGATCTTCAGCTCGCCGTACTGGAAGAGCGTGGGGCCCGAACCGCGACCGAAGCCGGGACCGCCGGGATTGATTTTTTTGAGGTAAGGGAACATCTCGCCGAAGGGCACGTACTCGCCGAACGCGAGCAGATAGGTTTTGTGATAACCCGGCGACAGCGGCGTGCCGTCGGGTTGGTAAAGGAACATGCCGTTGTACTCGCGGCGATTCGCCGCGCCGGGAAGATCGTTCGCGTAAGAGCCGGTCAGAATCGGGATCTGGATCTCTTGCACGAATTTGACGAGCTCGCTGTTGTAGTAGCGATGGGCATTGTGCGCGCCCAGAAAATCCGGATACGCGCTTTCCGGCCAGACGATCAGATCGACGTTTCCGTTCTGCGCGAGGCCCTGCCGGGTCAGGCGGAAGTAACGGTCCTTGATGTCGGCTTGAAAGCCCGCGCCCTTTTCGGCCATGACTTTTTCGAGGTTCCCGATGTTCGCCTGGACCTGCAGGACCCGCAGCGTTTTGTCCGCACCGGTTTTCCAGGGCGCGCCGTGCTGCTGGCCCCAGAAGTTCAACGCGACGAACAGAAGCACGAGCCCACCGACACCGCCCACCCAGAGATGATGGGGACGACGGCGAATCATGCCGGCGATGAAGGCGTTCGCCAGATGCAGGCCGAGGCTCAGCCCCAAAAACCCCACGACGTCGGCGAATTGGAAGATGGGAAACTCGGCCCACAGAAGCGGGTAACCCAAGTTCCACGGAAAGAGCGAGGGCCAGAGCGTCTCGCCCGCGTTTTGGAAAACGGCGAACAGGACGAAGAGCGCGCCCGCGCGCAGCGGCCACTTCGAGTCGATCCACTTCGCGAGCAGGCACGCAAAGGGAATGTAAAGATGCACGAAGCTCGCAAAGCCCAGCAGCGCAAGAATCGCGATGGGCCAGGGAAGATAGCCGAATTCGTGGGCGACGTAAGCAATCCAGTGAAAGCCGATCAGCGACAGGATGAACTGCGCGACCCATGCCTTCCAGAACACTTTTTTCAGTGAGGTTTCATGACGGAGATCCAGCCACAAGGGCACCCAGCAAAACGCCAGAGCCCAAGGTGGGAGCGGGATATACGAGGTTCCCATCATGAATCCCGACAGAATTGACCAGCGATAATTCTTGAAAAAGAGGCCGAGACGCACGATGATCTGAGGCATGGCCTTCAAGGTAGGGTCTTGACCCTCCAAACTCAAGCTTCCTTCGGAGTACGAAACTGGAAAATCTCGAGCTTCCGAAATTCTCAAAATCGCGGACTTATCTGCACCCCTTGTTCCTGCGAACACGGTGTCCGCATTGTCAGAAGCTCTACAGGATCGACACCCGCGACATCAAATCCAGCGAGCCGCACTTCGACTGCCTGGTTTGCGAGACGACTTTCGGTTTCGCGTACCCCGCGGAAAATCCGCTCAATGTGAAAGCGAAAATCGTCAAAGCGGCACTTCTCCCCTCGGAAAAAGTGACCGAGACGCGTCCGCTCGACGTGAAGTCGTGCCCGAAGTGCAATACGCTCAACGCGAAAGGCAGCGCGCAGTGCGGTCGCTGCGGCGTCATCTTCGCCCAGCTCGAGAATCTGCCGCTCGACGCGAAGACGGGAGCGCTGCCGAGCCTCGTGCGCGCGTGGCAAGAGCTCATGGGCGATTACGACAACCTCGCCAAACATATGGCCTTCGTGCATCGCTGTGAAGATCTGCAGGCGTTGCCTTACGCGCTCAAAAAATACCGCGACCTCAAGGACGTGCAGCCTCAGGATGAAATTGCCGACGAGATGCTGCATCGCGTTCTCGGAGGGCGCCTGAAGCGACCGGCGGCGTGGCTGTCGAAACATCCTGCGGTGAAGACTGCGCTGAGTCGCGTTCATTGGGCGCGGATTCGCAAAATTTCGCCGTGGGCGGTCTCGGGTCTATTGATTTTGCTGGGTTTAACGACACCGAGTTTGAAGAACCTCGCCGGCATCGGCGCGTCGCTTCTTTTTATCACCTTCGGTCTGCACCTCTTTTTCAAGGGACGTATTGAGTTATCCGACTTTTGGTGACAGCTTTTTGGGCATGAATTTGTTCAGGGGCAAAATTCACCAGGCTTGGGTCCTCGTTTTCGCACTGAGTGCGAGCCTTTCTTCTGCGGCACAGGCGCCGACCGAAACTCCCATCACGCGGATCAAAGCGGATTATCTTTGCGCGCTCGGCGAGCGCGGTGAAGAGGTCGTGGGTTTCACCTTGGCCGGCCCCGGAGCGCCCGCGCGGGTGTGGCTCGGCATGGCCGACAACGACATGGGACTTGAGCCCGAGGTGAGTTCGTTCACCTACGCCGCGTGCGCGGGCTGCTTTACGGTGTCCGCACGCTACAGCTTTTCGGGTGGACTCAATCTTTTGCATTTCGAAACGGTCGACGAGAATGCGAACTTCATCGCGGGCCCGTGGCCGCCGCGTCCGCCCGAAGCGGTCGTGAATCCCGATCAGGAAGAGCCCATCGAACTTCCCGAAGAGCCCGGTGAAAATCTGTGGCGGCCTTTTTGGATCGTGGCTCCGAACGCGGTCGACTGCGATCTGCCGCCGGGCATGGAGCTTCCGCCGGAATGTCGTCAAGACGATCCCTGCGACGTTCCGCCCGGGATGGAGCCGCCGCCGGAGTGTCGCGGGGACGACGACCGTCCGCCGGGCTCGGATCCTTGGCCCGAGCCCACGCCGACCCCCACTCCGGAAGAGCCGGTCACGCCCGTGGGGCCGCCCCTGCGCGTCCGCTATTACGAGACGAGCGCCGATGGCGCCCGCATCTTGTTCCAGAGCCAAGGACTGTGTCGGTCCACGCGTTAAGTGAAGACGGCGCCGCCGTCGTAGAATCCTTTAGCTTTCGCTATCCGTGAACGCCGCCGCTTCGCCTCCGGGCACCGGGGCGGGGCTGGCGGGATTTCCGCGCAGCACTTGACTGCGGTCCTGCGTGCGCCGGAAGTCGCCCGCCGAGGCGTCGTAGTCGTAGACCTGCACGTGGATTTCGTCATCGCGCAGCTCGATCACGTTGAACGAGTTCGGCTCCTCACGCGTGCGCACCGAAACGCCGGTGCCGGCTTTGATTTCGAGCGGGAAGAGCTCATTGGGATCGTGCGCGCGGCGGAAGACGCCGAAGCGGTGATTGTGCCCCGACAGGATCAGGTGCGGCTTCATCGCGAGCACGCGTTCGCGGCGTTCGTCGTACTTTTGTAAAAGTATTTTCGATTCGAACATCGAGTGGTGGGTCAAAACGATTTTGAAGCGGGGATCGTTCGCGACCTCGGGATAACCGATCTCGAAGCGCGAGATCTGCTTGTTCGAGAGTCGCCCTTCCTTCACGGACCAGCGGTCTTGCGTGTTCAGTCCCAGAACCAAAATCTCATCGTCTTCGAAAACGTCCTTTACCAGCGGTGCGATATAGCGGCGGTAACGCGAAAGCGGCGTGAGGAACCGCAGAAAAGGCAGATGCATCGGCATGTCGTGGTTGCCGGGAATCGCCACGATGTGCGGTACGTCCAGACGGCGCAAGAAAGAGGCGGCCTCGCGGAATTGATGAAGGGTCGCGCGCTGGGTGAAGTCCCCGGTGATCAGGACGACGTCGAATTGGGGTTGCGCCCGTGCGATGAAGCGCTCAAACGCCGCGATGATACGCTCGTCGGTACGGCCAAAATGCAGATCCGAAACGTGGATGAATTGTCGATTGGGAAAAGCCAAGGGCGCGTCCTCCTTCCGTCGTTTTAGACCGGGTGAAGCGCGCCCTCAAGCAGACGTTCGCGCGAGTGGAAAATCGCGCCAGATCCCGTTGGTCCCGTTATTGCGTCTCGCCCAGACGGTTGCCCGCGTTCGACTCGCCGCCGAGCGCGTCCATCAGCGATTTGCCGAAAGTCGCGATTTTGGAAGTGGGCTCCATCCCTTGACCCGCGTCCATCGTGTAGGACTGAGTCGAAGAGGCCGAAGCGACGCCCGAAGCGGTCACGCCCGCGTCAAGCATGGTGAGCGCTTTGTACAGGTTCAGACGGCGCGAGGTGCGCGTCTTCGCGATCAGCGCGGCGTTCGAGTCACCCGTCGACAACACGTACTTCTTGACCTGACCGACCGAGAAGTCCGTGTGGTGCGCCATGACCAGAACCGCCGCGCCGGTGACGAACGCGGTCGCCTGCGAAGTGCCCGTCATGTAACCGTAGTTCGAGCCGGGCAGAGTCGACAGAATGTTTTGTCCCGGCGCCGCGAGGTCCACGGTTTCGACGCCGTAATTCGACGACGAGAGGACTTCGGTCTTGGGATCGATCGCGGTGACCGAGATGATGTTATCCAAACCGTAGTCGGCGGGATAGTACTTGTGGTGATCCGAGTTCGAACGTTCGTTCCCCGCCGCCGCGACAAAGAGGATGCCTTGGTTGCGCGCCTCTTGGATGGCCGCTTTCTCTTCCGCCGAGAATTCGGTTCCGCCGCCCGAGTAATTGATGATGTTCGCCTTCATTTTGATGGCGTAACGGATCGACTCGATCGTGTTCTTCAAGTTGTCGGTGTTCGGAACTTTGGGATCGAAATACTTCAGGACCATCAGGCTGACGTTCGGGGCGATGCCCGCGATGCCCTTACCGTTACCGGCCTGCGCGCCGACGATACCCGCGATGTGGGTGCCGTGACCGTGGTTGTCGGTCAGGTCGCCGTTGTTCGAAACGAAGTTCCAGCCGTGCACGTCGTCTTTGAAACCGTTGCCGTCGTCGTCGATGCCGTTGATCGACTTGTTACATTCTTTGATCGAGAGGGCTTTCGTTTCGGGCATACCTTTACAGTAGTCGTTTTGCACGACGCCGACTTCGCCTTCGTTTTTCCAGATATTGAGCGCGAGGTCCTCGTGATCGACATCGGCGCCCGTATCGATGACGGCGACCACGATGCGGTCCGAACCTTTCGAGATTTCCCAAGCCTTCGCGGCTTCGGATTTTTTGAAGCCCCAGGCTTGATTGATCGCCGGATCGTTCAGGGCGACGGTTTGCTCCATCACGGGCTTCTGGGACTTCTGACCTTTATCGGCCAAGTCGAGGGGGCGTTCGCCTTGATCGGCCACTTGTTCGGTGACGTTCACGCCGTGATCGAAGGTCTGACGCTTCATCACGAGCGATCCCATACCCAGAAGGCCAATCGAGCTCACCGCAACCACAACCACAATCCGAATGTCTTTCACTTGAAGCCCCCTGGATCGTCCACGACCCGACAGCAGTTACCGCTTTATAGAGCAAGGAGGGGGCCATGGTCGGGGTGACCAGTGGCTCGACTAAATAGCCAATTTCAGAAGGGAAAACGGATCGAAACAGAATGATCCAGTGTCGAAGTTGTGATTTTCCGTCGACGAACTTTGCGACAGCCTTCACAACTCCGTCTTAATTCGGGAATGCGCGCGTTTTTGTGTAACCGATATTCGCTCGGAAAAGGTGCGCATCAAATTGCGATGAGACACGAAAGTCGCCCGGCAGGCGACACGCCCGTCGGCGCGGCGGGGTCAGCTGGGCCGAGCGCGCGCTGAAGCGCGAAACGCGCCTTCCGGGCGCGTTTCGTGAAAGACGAATGAGAATGTCAATGAATCGCGGCGAGTGCCTCGATCAGAGAGAAGCGCTCTGATCGCCCGCGGAATGTTTGAATTTTTGCAGATCCGGTAGACACTCCGGCGGGAAAGCCAGCGCCATCTCGGGATTTGCGAGTCTTTTGTAGAAGATGTAGTTACGCAGAACGAGCTTCACGTAAGTGCGAGTCTCTTCATAGGCGATTTCTTCGATGAACTCGACGGGGTCCTCGCGGAAGCGCGACTTCAGCCAACCTTTGATCGCGCGGTCGTTGGCGTTGTAGCTCGCGATCGCCAGGATGAAGTTCCCGTCGTAACGGTCGAGTCCCTGGCGCAGCATCTTCGCGCCGACCGGGATGTTCAAATCGGGCCGGTAAAGATCGTCGTGCCCGCTCCACGCGATGCCGAGCTCTTTCGCCACGTTCTTCGCCTGCGTCGGCAGGATCTGCATCAAGCCCATCGCGTCCGCGAAGCTGCGCGCGTTCGGGTCGAACGCCGACTCTTGGCGGATGATCGAGAACACGAGTTCCGCCGGGATTTCCTGACGGTGCGCCGCCGATTTGATCGTCGGGGCGTAGTCCATCGGGAACAGCAGCTCCGGATGGTTCAGTAGTAAAGCTTCGCGTTGCGACTTTTCGATCTTGCCGATGGTAGCGAACAGCGGCAGGTAAAGCCCCGCGCGCGCGTAAGATTTCAAAAGCTCGAAACCTTGCTCGGTCGTGTAGTCCCAGCGCGATTCGAGCGCGAGTCCGTCCAGATATTTTTCGAGGATCTTTTTTTCGCCCATCAAGTGCAGATCCGTGATCCACACCTTCTCGTCGATCGTCAAAGAGCGCAGCGCGGTTTTGGCCGGGGCCTCGGCCGCGGTCTCACGCGTCGCGAGTCCGGGCGCCACCGCGCCCGTCGGGAGCGCCGTTTGTCCACGAGCCGCCGGAGGCGGCTCAGAAGCTTTGCCCGCTGCAGGCGGCTCCGACACCTTGCCCGCCGGAGGCGGCTCCGAGCTGGTCGTTGCCGTGGGCTCCACCGCGCCGACGTCCGGTTTCACATTCGGGTCCGCGACCGCTTGGGTTCCGCCGTGTCCAGCGGCACCGCTGAGGTTCGGGTCGTGCAAGTTTGGATCTAGCGCGACGGCGTCGCCCGTCACGGTCTGCGCGCTGCTGGCGATCTCGTCGTCGAGTTTCGCGGCGGACTTCGCTTTTTCGAGCTCTTCGCGAAGCGCGTTCCAGCCTTTCAAGCTGTCCGCGCGCGAGGCGTTGATCGGCGGGATCACGTGTTGCAGTTCGTGAAAGGCGATGAGTCCGTAATAACCGACGGGATCGTCGAAAGCCACTTGGCGGAAGACGAGCTGCGCGCGTTCGCCCTGGCCCGCCTTCGCGAGCGATTTACCCTGCCAGAAGCGGGCGCGCAATTGGTCGCCGGGTTCGGGCGCGTTCGCGGCCAGCGTTTCGAAAGCCGCGGCGGCCTCGATGTCCCGACCCAGGCGGCGCAGCGCCCACGCGCGGGACGCTTCGATTTTCACCCGCGAGGCTTTGTTCGAAAGACCGAGCGCTTTTTCGTAGTGGGCCAGCGCTTTCGCGAAGTTCGCGTCTTCTTCTTCCATGCGGCCGCGGATGAACTCGATCTCGAACAGTCGCGCCCCGCGCTTCGCGAAAAGCTTTTCCATGCGCGACATCGCCTTTTGCGCTTTGGCCTTCTGGCCGTCGGTCCACAGCGCGCGCACCCAGTAAAGGCCGCTGTCGAAGGCGAGGATCCACTCTTTGTTCTTCACGAGCCAGTCGTAGTACTTTTCGGATTCTTCCAGATGCTGCGGTTTATTCTGTTCGACCTTGAACGAGTTGCGGTGCGCCTGGAACGCGCGCCGCTGGTCATTGAACTTCGCGAACTTCGAGGTCATGACTTTGCGCAGGTACTCGCGACCTTTCGCGAACTCGCGCGCTTGGATCAGATCCTGGCCGACGTCGAGGTAGTCGCCGGCTTGCGGATTTTTCAGAAAGCGCGGCGCGAGTTTTTCCAGGTCGTGGCGTAGGCGCTTCGCCTCCTCGGGCAGGTTTTTGGTCTCGGCGATCTGCACGGCCATTTCGAGCTGTTGGGTTTTTTCACGGAGATTGCGGTTCTCGCGAATTTTCGCCGACAGCAGCTCGAGGTAACGGGGCCACTTCTCTTGGCGTTCGGTCACGACCATCTCGGCGTCGTCTTTCAGCGCTTGCAGCGCCGGGAAGTGCGCGACGTCCACATCGTTCAAATTGTCGGTCGGCTTCACGAGCGCCGAGCACAAAGTCCAAAAGCGCAGCTTCGCGAATTCGCGGCGGTTGAAGTCCGCATCCTCGGCGAGTTTTTGAAATTCGGGGCAGGCCTCTTGATTGCCCAGGGTGAGCGCCCGGCGGTAGGCGTCGAGTTTCGCGCGGCGGGCTTTGGCGACGTGGATGTCGGGAAAGATCGACGACGCGTCTTCCGCGACCGAAGCGACTTCCCGGGCCTGCGGCAGAACGAACGACGGCCGCTCGCTCGGGGACCAGTTCAGAAAAGCGAGGGGCGCTTCGCCGTGGCCGACGTGGGGATCCATAGGGAGAAGGGCGGCGGGAATGCGGACGCCGTTCTCGGCGTACAGTGAAAGTCCCGATCCCAGGATCAAGAAAGACAGCACTAAAAAAGAAGATTTGCAGAGTCCATTGCGCATCCCTTCAAGGATAGACCGGGGGGAGCGGGGTCACAAGGGTGGGAAGCGCGGATATGAAAAAAGGGCCCTCTGGCGAGGACCCTTTCTTCGATTTGGCCGGTTAAGACGCGATTAACGAATGATGACCGCGTTCTGCAGGCGTTCGATCCGCTGTTCCAGCGGGGGATGCGTGCTGAACAGCGCCATGACCCCGGCCGGTTTGTTCGAGATCTTCATGGTCGCCATGCCGCCGTTGTCCGGCGTCATCTGGGGGTAAAGCGACTGCAGACGACGCAGTCCCGCGATCATCTTGTCGCGGCCCGCGTACTGAGCTCCGCCCAGGTCGGCGCGGTACTCCCGCAGACGCGAGAAGTAGGCGATCGCGATCGAGCCCAGGATCGTGAAGACGATATCGAACAGGAACGTACACGCGAAGTAGACGACGGTCGAAATTTTCTCGTCGACCGAGTTCGCGATCACGCGCGCCACGATCCGCGAGAAGAACAGGACGAACGAGTTCACGACCCCCGTGACGAGCGTCATGGTGACCATGTCGCCGTTTGCGACGTGGGCGACCTCGTGACCGATGACGCCCTCGACCTCGCCCTTCGACATTTTGTTCAGCAGTCCGGTCGAAACCGCGACCAGGGAGTTGTTGCGGGAAGGTCCGGTCGCGAAGGCGTTCACCTCATCGCTGTCGTAAATGCCGACTTCCGGCATCTTCTTCAGGCCCGCGGCCTGCGCCATGCGGTAGACCATCTGCACGAGCTCTTGCTCACGCGGCTGCGCGGAATTGGGATTGATGATCTGAACGCCCATCATCCACTTCGCCATCATCTTGGACATGAAGAGCGAGATGAACGCGCCCCCGAAGCCCCAAGCGGCACAGAACACCATCAGGCCGCCGATGCTCGACGGATTCAGATTCACGCCGAAGAGCGGCAGAACAACGTTCAAGAACACCGAGATCGTCACGATGACCAGGACGTTCACTAACAGGAACAAACCAACGCGTTTGAACCATTTCATTCAAGGACCTCCTACAAGTCGCTATAAAATTGTGTATCACGTGGGTTTCGTCAAGGTCCACAGAATCAAAAAATCATAATCAAAACGGCTCGTTAAAGCCGTTTTGATTCATCAGGGGCGAAGGGATACTTCGTTTTCCGTGAAGGGATGGTTTTAGTGGACCGTTTCGAGGGTCTGGGTCTCGATCGTGAGCTGATTGTCTTTCACGTCGACGTACAAACGTCCGCCTTTGGCGAGATCTCCGAACAGGAGCTTATCCACCATCGCGCGCTTGATGTGTTCGTCGATCGCGCGCGCCATGGGCCGCGCGCCGTAGACCTTGTCGTAACCTCGTTTCAGCAGCCACTGCGCGGCCTCCGCGCTGACGTTCAGCTCCACGTTCTTTTTCACGAGCTGCGTGCGCAGCTCTTCGATGAACTTGTGGACCACGCGCAGGACCATGCCTTCGTCCAAATCTTTGAAGGTGACGATCGCGTCCAGACGGTTCAGGAATTCGGGCGCGAAGTTCTTCTTCAGCGCTTCCATCGAAAGTCCCGAGCGCGGAGTCTCGACCAGGCCGATGCTTCCGCGCGCGACTTCCGCCGCGCCGGCGTTCGACGTCATGATCAGGATCACGTTGCGGAAATCGGTCGTGCGGCCGTTCGCGTCCGTCAGGCGTCCGGCGTCCATCACTTGCAAGAGGATGTTGTAGACGTCCGTGTGCGCTTTTTCCATCTCGTCGAACAGCAGAACCGTGTACGGGCTTTTCGTGACGGCTTCGGTCAGCTGACCGCCCTCTTCGAAACCCACGTATCCGGGAGGCGCTCCCACCAAGCGCGCGACGGTGTGCTTTTCCATGTATTCGGACATGTCGAAGCGGGTCAGCGGGACGCCCAAGAAGTCCGCGAGTTTACGGCAGACTTCGGTTTTTCCGACGCCCGTGGGGCCGGTGAACAGGAAGGTCCCGATGGGTTTGTTGTCGCGGCCCAGACCCGAACGCGAAAACTTGATCGCGGCGACCAGACGGTCGATCGCCTCGTCTTGTCCGTAGATGACGGACTTGAGTTTGCGGTCGAGATCTTTCAGCTGATCCAGCTCGTTCGCCGAAATGGTGCTGGCGGGAATCATCGCCATACGCGCGATGGTCTCTTCGATTTCGCGGGTGGAAATCGTGACGCCCGCACGACCCTTCAGGCGCGCGTCGGCACCGGCTTCATCTAGGACGTCGATCGCTTTGTCCGGTAAGAGCTTGCCGGTCAGGTATTTGGCTGACAGTTCGACGGACGCGGTGATGGCGTCGTCCGAGATCGTGACGTTGTGGTGCTTTTCGAAGCTTTTGCGCAGGCCCTTCAGGATCTCCATCGCTTCGGGGAGCGAGGGCTCCTTCACGTCGATGCGTTGGAAGCGCCGATTGAGCGCGCGGTCCTTTTCGAAGTGCTGACGGAATTCGGTGTAGGTCGTGGAACCGACGCAGCTCACGTCGCCATTGGCGAGCGCGGGTTTCAAGAGGTTCGACGCGTCCATCGAGCCGCCGCTGGTGGAGCCCGCGCCGACGATGGTGTGAATTTCGTCGATGAAGAGGATCGCGTTTTTGCGTTTTTTGATCTCTTTCAGGACGCCCTTGATCCGGCCTTCGAAATCCCCGCGGAACTTCGTGCCCGCCAGCAGCGAACCCAAATCCAGCGAGTAGATCACTTTATCGGCGAGCGCCTCGGGCACGTCTTTCGCGACGATGCGCGCGGCCAGCCCCTCGGCGATGGCGGTTTTGCCGACGCCGGGTTCACCGATCAGGAGCGGATTGTTTTTCGTGCGACGGCAAAGGACCTGCATCACGCGTTCGAGGACGTCCGCGCGGCCGATCAGGGGATCGACTTTGCCGGATTCTGCTTTTTCATTTAGATTGGTGCAGAAGCTTTCCAGCGGCGAATTTTTACTTTCGTCCTGGGGCAGTCCGTCGATGTCTTCTTTGCCGCCACCGTCGGGGCCGGGGATCGCGCGGGGGCCTTCGTCGGCGCCGTCTTTTTCGATTCCGTGCGAGATGTAGTTGATCACGTCGAATTGGGTCACGCCTTGGCGCGAAAGCGCGTGCACGGCGAAGCTGTCCTGTTCGTAGAAGTAGGCGACGAGCAGGTGGCCGTCCGAGATCTGCGTTTTGCCGGCGCTGCGGACCTGCAGGGCCGCGCGCTGGATCAAGCGATGGCAGGCGAGGGTGAACTCGGGCTGCCAAGTCTCGTACCCACCGTAGGCGGAGAGCTGTTCGACCGTGATTTGCGGGCAATTCTTTTTGATGGAGTCGCGCAGATCCGTCTTCAGACGGGTGACGTCCACGCCGAGGGCCGTGAAGATCTGCTGCGCGGATGCGGAGTTCGTCAGCGCCATCAAAATATGTTCGAGCGTCACGAATTCGCAACGCGACTGTTTCGCATCCTCGGCCGCTTCGGCCATCCGACGTTCCAGATCACGGCTTAACATCGACGTCTCCCTTCATTCGGGTTCGAGAGTGCACTTCAAGGGATGCTGATTCTGGCGGGCGAACTGATTCACCTGCATGACTTTCATTTCGGCGGTCTCGAGCGAGTAGACGCCCGCGATGCCGGAACCCTTTTGGTGTACATCCAGCATGATCTTCATCGCGGCTTCTTCGTTCTTCGCGAAGAAACGTTTCAGAACTTCGACGACGAAGTCCATCGGGGTATAGTCATCGTTCAAAAGCAGCACTTTGTACAGTCGGGGCGTCTCGACGCGCGGAGCGGTGTCGACGACACTGCGAATATCGCCCGAAGTGTGATCGTCGTCGCCGTCGCGTTCGCCGCCCCCTCCCTCGTATTTCTGAGGGATGTGCGAGTTATCCAGTCTAAGATCTTCGACTCGAGAATTGTGCTGCATGCCTCTCTCAGTTTGACCCAAATTTCCGTCCGGGTCACGACGGCCCGGGGCGCGTTCCCGGCGCCCGCGGAAGTCCCGGCCCTTCGTCGAGGTCACCTCAATCGGGTAGGCCGTGACATAATCTGTTTCGCAATGTGGGCGCGCTTGGGAAAATGTCAAGACGAGTGGACTTCGCTCTTGAGGGACAAACCCCGACTTCCGATGAGTGGGTCCGAGAACGAAGCGCACGAAGCAGACGTCCGTCCCAGTGTGAAACACGTCTGAGCATTCGCTTGGTTTAGGTGAAAAAAATGTGCAAACTGTAGTCGTCTGATCAAAAATTCTGCGCAGATTGTTGGGGCGGCGAAGTTTTGATCTCAAAATTTAGCAAAAAGGGCAGGGGGTTTAGATGAAGAGACAAATGGGCACAAAAGGACAAGCGGGTTTCTCGCTCGTCGAGCTGATGGTGGTCGTGGCGATCATCGGGGTTCTTGCGATGATGGCCGTTCCGCGGGTGAACTCGTTCATCGCGAAGTCGCGTCAATCGGAAGCGAAAGTGAATCTAAGCTCCTTCTACACGTTCAATAAAAACTTCTACGTCGAGTTCCAAGGTTATACGAACTCGTTCGAAGCGATGGGCTTCTCTCCGGAAGGTCAGCTTCGTTATAATATTGGTATCGGTGGTACCGCGGCCGCGAATACTCAGTACACCACGCTGAAGGGGACTCCCGGAGGCACGGTGAGCTCGCTGGCACGCTGCCCGGTTCTCACGGCTCAGGCCGACAGTACGGTCGAGTGCTTCACGCTCCAAGGAGCGACGGGCGAAGATCCGCCGGAAGTCGCGGGTGAGCTGGAAGAGCCGTCTTTCGCGACCTTCACTGCGGAAGCTCGTGCGGTCCTGATCTCGAATGCGGCGGATACCGAAAACGACCGTTGGACGATCAACCAATCGAAAAACCTGCTGAACCCCAACGACGGAACAGTGGAAGGCGACTAAGCCTTGAGCGAGATTGGCCCCTCTGTGCAATCAGCGAAAGAAAAGAGCGGCTCCGGCCGCTCTTTTTTATTGATGAGCTCCGCGAAACTCCGTGCGGGTTTGGGGTGGGGGCTCATTTTGGCGGGTCTTATTGTCGGGCTCGCGTTGTCACGTACGGAATTGCGGACCGCGGCCGACAGACCGCGTGAACTCATCGCACCCCCTCGTGACATTCAGTACTTCACCTTCGGTCACAAAGAGATCCTCGCGGACGCGCTCTGGATCCGTTCGCTTCAGGATTTCGATTACTGCGAGAAGCTGGTGAATCAGCGGGATTGCCGCTCGGGCAGCTGGTTGTATCAAGTGCTGGAAGTGATCACCGATCTTTCGCCCTATTTCCGCATGGCCTATTCGGCCGGCAGTATGGCGTTGACGGTGATCATCTCGGATATCGAGGGGGCGTCGAAATTTTTCGATAAAGCGGTCGCGCGTTTCCCCACCGATTGGGAAATCAGTTACAAAGCGGCCTACCACGCGATCTACGAAGAGAAAGACCTCGAGAAAGGGGCACGGCTCGTGGAAGTCGCGGCTCAAAATGGGGCTCCCGATTGGGTGCACGTCTTGGCCGGGCGCCTGTACACGCAGGCGGGGCAACGCGAAATGGCCGAGCTGCTCGCGCGCAATCTGGAGGCGGCGGGCGAGGACCCGAAGATCGTCGAGGCCATCCGGGCCCGCATCCGCGAGAATCAACGGTAACCCGCCTTAATTTCAGGCAAATTTCGTGTTTTTCCACCCCCGGGGGAACTTGACACTCCGTGGGCCAGATCCCATGTTAGCGAGGCATGCGTATCACTCGCGATTATTACGAAATTTTGGGCGTGGAAAAGACGGCCGACGGCGACGTCATCAAAAAAGCGTATCGCAAATTGGCGATGCAATTTCACCCCGATAAAAATCCGGGCGACAAAGAAGCCGAAGAGAAATTCAAAGAGGCCGCCGCGGCCTACGAGATTCTCTCCAACAGCGATAAACGCGCGAAGTATGACCGTTTCGGTCATGCGGCTTTCCAGCAGGGCGGCGGCGGTGCGGGTTTCCAAGACGTCGACGATATCTTCAATCAATTCTCGGACATCTTCGGCGACTTCTTCGGTATGGGCGGGCAAGGCGGTCAGCGCCGCGCGCAGAACCGCACGAGTCCCCGCCGCGGAGCCGACCTCCGCTACGTGACCGAGATCTCGCTGCGTGAAGTGATCGAAGGTGTCGAGCGCGAAATCGAGTTCGAGACCGACGTGAACTGCAACTCGTGCTCGGGCTCGGGCGCGGAAAAAGGCTCGCAACCGCAGACCTGTACGACCTGCGGCGGCCGTGGCCAGGTGGTGAAGCAACAGGGTTTCTTCCAGATGGCGGCGACTTGCCACGCGTGTCGTGGCGAAGGCGTCGTGATCAAACATCCTTGCAAAACCTGTAAGGGCAGCGGTCGCGGCAAGCAGGATCGCAAGATCCGGCTCACGATCCCCGCGGGGGTCGACACGGGCACGCGTCTGCGCGTGACCGGCGAAGGCGAAGGCGGCTATCGCGGCGGTCCCGCCGGCGATCTGTACGTCGAAGTCGCGGTGAAGGAAGACAATCGCTTCGAGCGTGAAGGCAATCATCTCTTCGGCGTTTTGAAGCTCGATTATCTGCAGTGCCTGCTCGGCGCGGAAGTCGAAGCCGAGGTCGTCGTGGGCTTGAAATCCGTGACGGTTCCGGCGGGCACCCAGGTTGGTGATCGCCTGAAGGTGCCGAACGAAGGCGTCCCTTCGCTGCGCGGTTCGCGCCGGGGTGACCTCTACTACACGGTCGAGGTCGACTTCCCGACGAAAATGGACAAAGACGAAGAGCAGCTTCTCCGTCAAATTGCTGAAAAAAGGGGCGTAAACGTCTCTGGAAGCGGCGGGTCCATGTTTGGATTCCTGGGCCGGAAGAAATAAGAAGAAGCCCGACTTGACGAAGCGTGACTCGCACCCAATTTAAACACGAACGAGAGGCGCTCCTGAAGCGCTCTTTGATTCGAAGGAGAACAGCATAACATGGGTAAAATTATCGGTATCGACTTGGGGACCACGAACTCGTGCGTGGCCATCATGGAGGGCGGCGAGCCCAAAGTTCTGGTGAACGAAGAAGGCGCGCGCACGACTCCGTCGGTGGTCGCTTTCACGAAAGACGGCGAACGCCTGGTCGGTCAGATCGCGAAACGCCAAGCGGTCACCAACCCCGAGAACACCATCTTCTCGGCAAAACGTTTCATCGGCCGTCGCTTCCAAGAGGTCGCGGAAGAAGTGAAACTGGTTCCCTACAGCGTCGTTGAAAAAGGGAATGACATCGCCTTCAAAATTCAAGGCGGCAAACAAGCCTCGCCCGAAGAGATCGGCGCGGCGGTTCTGGGTAAACTGAAAAAGGTCGCAGAGGATTACCTCGGCGAACCCGTCACCGAAGCGGTGATCACGGTTCCCGCTTACTTCAACGATTCGCAACGTCAGGCCACGAAAGACGCCGGCCGCATTGCGGGTCTGGACGTGAAGCGGATCATCAACGAGCCGACGGCCGCCGCTCTGGCGTACGGCATGGACAAGAAGAAAGAACAGAAGATCGCGATTTACGATTTCGGTGGCGGTACGTTTGACGTGTCGATCCTCGAAGTCGGCGACAATGTCGTCGAAGTCAAAGCGACCAACGGGGACACGCACCTCGGTGGGGACAACTTCGATATCCGCATCCTCGAGTGGCTCATCGCGGAGTTCAAAAAAGATCAGGGCATCGACCTGAAGAACGACAAGATGGCGCTGCAACGTCTGAAAGAGGCGGCGGAAAAAGCGAAGATCGAGCTGTCCAGCGCGCAAGAGACCGAAATCAATCTGCCGTTCATCACGGCGGACCAAACCGGTCCCAAGCACTTGCAGATCAAACTGTCGCGCGCGAAGTTCGAGCAGATGGTCGACGACCTCGTGAAACGCTCCATCGAGCCCTGTAAGAAGGCGCTCGCGGATTCGGGCCTCGAGAAAGGCGCGATCGACGAGATCGTCCTGGTCGGTGGTTCGACCCGTATCCCCGCCATTCAAAAAGCGGTGAAGGATTTCTTCGGGAAAGAGCCGAACCGTTCCGTCAACCCCGACGAAGTCGTCGCGGTGGGCGCGGCGGTGCAGGGTGGGGTCTTGGCGGGTGACGTGAAAGACGTCCTGCTGCTGGACGTGACTCCGCTGTCGCTCGGGATCGAAACTTTGGGTGGCGTGATGACTCCGCTGATCGAGCGCAACACCACGATTCCCACGCGCAAGTCGCAGGTCTTCTCGACCGCGGCAGATAACCAGCCGGCCGTGGATATCCACGTCCTGCAGGGTGAGCGTAAGATGTCGACGGACAACAAGACTTTGGGACGCTTCGAGCTGCAAGGCATTCCGCCGGCTCCTCGCGGAGTTCCGCAGGTCGAAGTCACTTTCGATATCGACGCGAACGGGATTCTGAACGTCTCGGCGAAAGATATGTCGAGCGGGAAGTCGCAGAATATCAAGATCACGGCGCAGTCGGGTCTCTCCGAAGAAGAGATCAAGCGCGCGGTGAACGATGCGGAAGCGCACCGTAAAGAGGACGAAGAGCGCCTCGAAGCGGTTTCGGCCCGCAACCAGCTGGATAGCATGGTCTTCCAAACGCAGAAACTCGTCAGCGACACGCCGAACCTCAGCGAAGGCGACAAGACGACGCTGAACGCGGCGGTGGATGCGGCGAAAGTCGTCCTTGATAACAAGCAGGCTTCGGTGTCGGACCTGAAGAAGGCGACCGAAGAACTGCAAACGGTTTCGCACCGTGTGACCGCAGAGCTGTATAAAAATGCGGGCGCTCAGGGCGGACAACCCGGCGGAGCGGCTCCGGGAAGCGAAGACACGCAGACCGACGCAGGCGCGAGTGCCGGCGGCGACGATGTGATCGACGCGGACTACAAGGACGTGAACTAAGGTTCCACGAAACAGATCCAAAAACGCAAAAAGGCCCGGGAAACCGGGCCTTTTCTTTTGGGGGTATCATCTACCTTCCGGAAAGTAGCAGGTACTTTCCAGAAGGTAGAAGCTACCTTTTAGCGGGCTTCGACGTCGACGTTGGTGAAGATCCCCAGATAGACGTAGTCGCTGCTGCAGTCGCCGTAGCTGCAGATTTCGCCGACACGGTAGATGCTGGCGGTGGGGGCGACTTGGATTTCGGTGGGTGAGAGCTTGGCGACACGGAAATAGACGACGAGCTCATCGACGGGGGAGTCTTTGCGTTTCGAGGCGATCGGCAGGCGCATATAAGTTACGAGGGTCGCGGGGGCGATCGCGTTCGCGCGCAATGAGCCTTTGAGCGTCGCTTGGTAAGCGCCGCCGTCGCGGAGGTCGCTCTCGTAGTAGCACTCGCTGTTCGCGGTGCGGACGAGTTTCAAATCCGACGTCACGACGTGGTCGTTCGCGAAGAATGCGTCGAAACCCGGTTTCGCGTAGCCCTTCTGGATATCGGGAGTCCCGACCAGCAGGTTCAAACTCTGCGGGCAGCTTTTCACGGGAACGGCTTGCGCCGAAAGACCGAAGGCCGCGATCAATGTCATCAGAGTCAATTTCATGATTTTCCCCTCCTCGAGATGGAGGCCGTGTACCCCATTCGCGAGCCTTCGACGTGTTAGAAATGGCTAGCGTGTCGTCTTTTCAGGTGAGGGGAGCGATGACTCTTTCCGGCAAAATTGACCTTCGCCCCGCGCATCATGACAAACGCGAGGGGGAGTCTAGACTCTTTACTCGATGAGCACTCAACAGACGTTTCCGCCGACCGAAGCCTTCGCCCGCAACGTCCTGATCACCAAAGAAACCTACGACCGGATGTACGCCGAGTCCGTGCGCGCCCCGGAAAGCTTCTGGGCGAAGCAGGCCGAGCGGCTGCACTGGTTTAAGAAATGGGACGCGGTGAAGAAGACGAGCTTTCAGAAGCCGGTCTCCATCGGCTGGTTTCTCGGCGGAAAACTCAACGTCGCTTACAACTGCCTGGATCGTCATTTGCCCGCGCACAAAGATCGCGTCGCTTTCCACTGGGAGGCCGACGCGGAGAATGCACCCAGCCGCAAGGTCACTTACGGTGAGCTGCATGAGGACGTCTGCCGGATGGCGAACGTGCTGCGGAAGTACGGCGTGGGGAAGGGCGATCGGGTCACGATCTATATGCCCATGATTCCCGAAGCGGCGGCGGCGATGCTGGCCTGCGCGCGGATCGGTGCGATTCACTCGGTGGTCTTCGGTGGATTTTCTCCGGATTCGATCTCGGATCGGATCAACGATTGCGAGTCATCTTTCGTCATCACTGCCGATGAAGGTCGGCGTGCGGGGAAGGTGATTCCCTTGAAGGCGAACGTCGATACCGCATTGAAGAAAACGACGACGGTGAAGAACGTTCTTGTCGTCGCGACGGCGGGCGGGCCTGGGACATCGGTGAATTTCGAGACGGGCCGCGATCTGTGGTGGCACGAAGAGCGGGGCACCGTTTCGGCCGAATGCGAGGCCGTGCCGATGGACGCGGAAGATCCGCTCTTCATTCTGTACACTTCGGGCTCGACGGGGAAACCGAAGGGCGTGCTGCACACGACGGGCGGTTATCTGCTTTACGCGGCGATGACCCACGAGTACGTTTTCGATCACCGCTTGGACGACGTCTACATGTGCACGGCGGACATCGGTTGGGTGACCGGACACAGCTACATGGTGTACGGACCGCTTGCGAATCTCGCGACCTCGGTGATGTTCGAGGGCGTGCCGAACTATCCCGATCACGGCCGCCTCTGGCGCATCGTCGACAAATACAAGATCTCGATTTTCTACACGGCGCCCACGGCCCTGCGCGCGTTGATGCGCGAGGGCGACTCCTGGGTGACGAAAACGTCGCGGAAATCCCTGCGCGTTCTGGGAACGGTGGGCGAGCCCATCAACCCCGAGGCGTGGCTGTGGTATCACCGCGTGGTCGGCGAAGGTCGCTGCCCCATCGTGGATACCTGGTGGCAGACCGAGACGGGCGGCATGATGATCACCTCGCTTCCGGGCGCGACGACTCTGAAACCGGGCTCGGCGACGAAACCTTTCTTCGGCGTGCGTCCGAAACTCCTGACCTCCGAAGGGGCCGAGATCACGGGCGCCGGCGAAGGCATCCTCGTGATCGAAGACTCGTGGCCGGGGCAGATGCGCACGGTCTACCGCGATCACGCGCGTTTCGAAGAGACCTACTTCTCCGCCTATAAGGGCTACTACTTCACGGGGGACGGTTGCCGTCGCGATGAGGACGGGGACTATTGGATCACGGGCCGCGTGGACGACGTCTTGAACGTCTCGGGGCACCGCTTGGGCACGGCCGAAGTCGAAAGCGCACTCGTCGCTCATCCGCAAGTCGCCGAGGCCGCGGTCGTCGGCTACCCTCACGACGTGAAAGGCCAAGGGATCTACGCCTACGTGACGCTGAACACAGGCGTTACTCCATCCGACGAACTCAAAAAAGAGCTCATCAAATTCGTGGCTCAGGAGATCAGCCCCATCGCGAAACCCGATCTGCTGCAATGGGCGCCGGGCCTCCCCAAAACCCGCTCGGGCAAAATCATGCGCCGAATCCTGCGCAAGATCGCCGAAAACGCTCCGGACCAACTCGGCGACACGAGCACGCTCGCCGACCCGTCCGTGGTGACGAGTCTGGTAAACGACCGCCAAAACCGCTAGGGTACCACGTACCGCGTGCGGTACCATGTACCGCACGCGGTACGTGGTACCCTATGCGAAAGAAGCGATGAGGGAGCGCAGGGGCTGGGGCGCGTGGCTTGCGAAGGCGTTCAGGACGTTGAAGTTCAGGAGTTGCTCCAACGGTTGTTCCAGACCCAATAGACGGAAATGAAAGCCGGTTGTGTTTTCGCGGAAGGCGGGATTCAGGTCCGCGCAGATTTTGATCAAGGCGCGGAGGGCTTTACGCGTTTGCGGAGAGACGGACGTGGGGGCCGTCAGTTCTCCCGCGATTTTCAGCATGCGGTCGATGTCCTGATCGCGGAAATCTTCTTGGAAGGCGTTCACCCGCAAGTACGTGAGCATCGCGAACGCCAGGACATAGCTCAAACCCAGATCTTGAATCGCGTTCTTGAGCGGAACGCGGGCGTCCGCCACGAAGAAGTAGGAGTTCGCCTCGTAGAAGGCGCGATGGGCGTTGTCGTCGGCGAAGTGCAGGCCCATCATTTCGACCGAGTTCACGAAGGACTCCTCGCACAGAACGCGCAAGACTTTCGCCTCCGTGGAGTTGTCTTTCGCGGGCCAAGCTTCGCGGAATAAAACGTGCGCCGTTTCGTGCATTAAGAAGTTTTTCTTCAGCGCATCGGCGACCTGGGGCCACTCTGTCGTTTGCGAAACACGCGGGGGAAGTTCCGTGAGGGCGGGGCGGGTGGGCGTGTAGGGAAGAGTCTTCTCTTGGATGTAGATCTCGAGTCGCGCGAGCGGCAGCGCGATGTCGTTCGCCGTAAGACCCGCGCGGTATTTCACTCCCGCCTTCACGCCGAGCTCGCGTACGCGTTGGTAAACGGGATTTTGCGCGAGCAGGAACGCGTCTCCGAAGACGTCTTTCAAGACGTGGGGATTCGTCGTCGGTGAATCGAGTTCGAGGAGTTTTGCGAGTTTCACCTCCTCCGCTTAGCGGGAGTTCGCACTCTCGCACAAGAGGGAGGCTTCTTTCGTGGAGTCTTTCCATCTCGAGGGGCGCGTTGGGTACACGTCGGCCTTTTCTTTCGGGAGCCCGAAAAATTCGATGATGCGGTCCAGTTCCACGCACAAAAGTTTGCGCGCGGGGTATGTGTAAGTTATATGTAAATACAGGACGACGCAAACGACTTGGAGGTCGAAATGTCCGAGCAGGAAGCGCAGCAGACGGAACTGGTGCAACTCATTCAAGAGGCCGACTTGGCCCTGGTCCAGCTGGAGCAGGCGCGCAGCGCGGTCGAAGCCGCCAAACTCGGTTTCGAGTTGGCGAAAGAAGAGCTCGAACAGCGTCGGGATTCCTTTGAGCAGGTCATCGCGCGGGCCGACGACGTGGGAGTCCCACGAAGCAAGCTCAAGAAACTCGCGGAGGAGAGATCCGCGGCCCTTCTCGCGTCGGGCCTCCTCTCTTCTCCGATCACGGGATCGCGGGCCGCCCCAGGTGGCGGCTCCACGAAACCCAAATCCCCACGCAAGAGCAAAGAACCAAAAATTCCTGAAGACCGCTTCACAAGCGACTCAGTGAGCATGGAGTCCCCCTCCCTCGCCGAGCCTCCCGTCTTCAACTAAATTCCCCCATCCCCTCACCTCGGCGGTCCGGATCCCCTCCTGGACCGCTGTCTTCGTTTGGGGCTCACACCAAAACCCGAGGCTCTTCCGATCCTCACATCCACGGTCCGGCCTCCGGACCGTTTTTTTTAAAAGGTAGCTGCTACTTTCTGGAAAGTAGCAGCTACCTTCCGGAAGGTACCACGTACCGCGTGCGGTACGTGGTACCTTAGCGGGTGTAGGTTTGGCGGCAGAGTTCGTCGGCGCGTTGGTTGAGTAGGCACTTGGCGTGCGCGCGGACCCATTTCCATTGCAGGGGCATGTTGACGGCGGCGAAGCGGTCGAGCTGCCAGCTGAGGCGTTCGAGAAGATCGAAATGGAAAACGTCGCGACCGGATTTGCGTTTCCAGCCGTTGTCGCGCCAGCGGAGGACGTCGCGCAGAGCGAGATCGATCAAAATCTGCGAATCCGTGTGAACCACCACCGGGATCGCCGCCGGTAGGCTTTCCAGCGCTTCCACCGCCGCCGTGATTTCCATCCGCAGCGAATCGGTCTGGCGCGCGAGCCCGGTTTTTTCTTCGAGGATGCGACCCGTGTCGCTGATCAGGTAAGCCCAAGCTCCACGGCCCGAGGGCAAGCAGCCCCCATCCGTATGCACCGACAAGAACGGATTCTCCAAAAGTGCACTCCCTTGACGGCGCATCCGGCGCCCCTAGGAAAAGCGTAACGGAAATCCCGCCCTTTCATCGAGAGAAAAATTTCGATGAGCAAAACCGCCAAGACTTGATTTCGTAGGGAGAACCGGACAAGGCGGGGGCGAGGCCCCCCCATCGGAGGCGGGCAAAAAAAAGCCGACTCGCCAGAGCCGGCTTCAAAATAAATCTGAATTTCACTCACCCGACGGGCGAGAGGTCACGCGCCGCTTTAGCGACGCCCGTTCTTCGGGGGAGTCGCCGGTGCGGGGGCCGACTTGCCGTCGGGAGCGGGAACCTTGCGTGCCTCGAGCGGAGCCACGAACGTCGGATAGACGATGTCCCCCTTGATCATGTTGTTCTCGAAGGTCGCCTTCATGCTCCAGCCCGTATAACCCGCGCCGTTCGGCGGGGGCGTGAAGGTCAGCTCGATGGGCGTGCGGTCCCCGTTGTAGATCACGGTGTGGCGCGCGGCCAAAGACAGTCCGTCCTCGCGGCGGTTGTAGCAGACGAGCACGGGCAGGATCTGGCCGTTCACGCTCGTGTCCTCGATACGCATCTGCATATCGACGGTGAACGACGCGTCTTTCTTCCCGTCCATCCGTTTCACGACGGCCTTGTACGAACCTTGGATGGGGAGCAGGATCGCCTTGATGCGGTCGTAAGTTTCGTTCCCGCGGCCTTCGGGCGGCGCGATCACTTCTTTCGAGACAAGTCGCACGTTCAGCATGCCGATCTGGCTGCCTTCGCCGTTTTTCACCGGCGCGCGGAAGATTCCGTCCTGCACGATCCCGCGGATGTACATCGATTCGCCGCCGCCCTGTTGCGTGGTCAGCGTGAGGTCCGAGGTCTCGGTGATCATGGTCGCCGTGAAGTAAGTGTCCACGATGTCGCGATCCAGGCGGGCGAAGCGGGCGCGGAGCTCCGGCTGGTAGCGGATCTCGCCGTCCTGAGTTTTGCCGACGGCGACCTCGGTGTACGAGATCGTCAGCCGCACGTTTTCGATTCGCGCGGGCGTATCGAAGGTGCCTTCATAGACGCCCTGGATACTTTCGTAAGCGCGCACGAGCTTTTCGCGGTTGTTCAGGTCGCGTTTGCGATTCGGATCGGTATCGCTTTGATCGAACGCGCAGGCCGTGAGCGAAAGCGCGATGAAGCCGACGCTTATCACACGGAAGATCACGCCGAAAAACTGTGTCATGGGTTGCCCCCTTTTCCTTTCAAGCCCGGCTTCAACCCAGAAGTCCCGGCTCAACGATTTCAATCCAATAATCATCGGGATCTTTGATGAAGGCGATGTTCTTCATGCCACCCTCACCCATCCGCTTCTGAAAGCGAACGCCCAGCTCTTCAAAACGCGCGCACGCGGCGGCGAGACTCGGCACGCTGACGCAGATGTGGCCGAAGCCCCGCGCCTCGCCGTTGCCGTTCACGTAAGGCGTTTCCGCCTTCTCTTCGGTACCCCAGTTGTGGGTCAGCTCTAGTACCGACTCACGCGCGTTCGTGTAGCGCGCGCGGCCCACCTCGTCCTCGGGAATGTGGGTTCCCTCGGGCACGTAGGCAAGGAAGTAGAGCGAAAATTTCCACTCCGGAAAATCCACTTTCCGCACCAGGCTCATCCCCAAAATGCGACTGTAAAAATCCAAAGAGACCTTCGGATCGCGCACGCGCAGCATGGTGTGATTGAACACGTAGCCCTTGGTCGCGGGGTCGATGCGGGTCGACAGGCCGGGAACGTCGATCATCGCGCGCCCCCTTGCGAGTCGTCGTCCGGAATCAGCTCGTCGCGGCCCGCGGCCCACGACGCCAGCGCGATCTGGTAATCGCCCAGTGCGCGGCTGAAGCTGACCTCGGCGGCGAAGAGCTGATTCAGCGCCTCGACGACGAAGTTGATGTCGGTCCGCCCCTGATTGTAGGCGCGGCTGATCTCGTTGTACGCGCGTTCACGGAGCTGCATCTGCTCGCGCGCGCTGACCGCTTGCGCGTACAAAGTCCGCGTCTGGCGTTCGCTATCCCAGAGCTCGTTCTGGGTCTGCAACTTCATGCGCTCTAGCCGGAGCTTCTCGAGCTCGGCTTGCGCTTTGCGGTTGACGGTTTCTTCGTTCTGCACGCCCGAGCCGAAGTTGTGCTCGAACTTCACGCCCATGTAATACTTCGGACGCGAGCCCGAGAGCGCCTCGCCGACCGAGTCCGCCGCGCGCTCCTCGATGCCCGAGCCGTAAACCTGACCCACGAACGCGAACGCGGGATGCTCTTCGCTTTCGGCGCTTTCGACGCGGGCCTGGGCCGCGTCGGTTTTCAGTTGCTGTGAACGCACGCGGCGCAGTTTTTCGAGTTCCACCGCCGACAGTCGCGGGGGCGGGTTGATCTCGTGCGGGATCTCGAACGTGATGTCGGCGTTGAGCGGCAAACGCAGAAGCTCGACCAAACGGTCCGCATCGCGCAGATACGTCGCACCCGAGGTCTTCGCGTTCTGACGGCGCAGTTCGAGCTCGGCCGAGACCTGCGAAAGCTCGCCCGGCGCCGAAAAGCCCAAGCCGCTTTTACGGCGAACGGTGCTGACGAGATTTTCGTAACGTTCGATCGCCTTCAGGGACTGGCGCATGTTCTCTTGCGAGATGTAGGCGGTCCAGTAAGCGCGAAGCCCTTCGAGCACGGCCGCTTGCAGATCCTGCGCGCGGGTGACGAGGGCCGCGTTCATGTCCATTTCGGCCGCGCGCACGCGGTCGCGATCCGAAACGCCGAACGAGTTCCGCCACAGCGCCTGCTCGAACGTGAAACCGAAGATGTCCTGCGTCTGTTCGGTCGGAAGGGTCGTGAAGGTCGGTGACAGGGGGCTGTACTCGGAGCGGTAGGAGTTCCGCAGCCAGCTCAGTGACGTCGTCGTGCCCGTCGTCCAGCGCTTCGTCAACGAAACGTCCGACTTCAGGATCTGGTCCTCGATGTTGCCGACGCCCGACAGGCTTTCGAAGCGCGAACGCTCGTAGCCGCTATTCGCGCGCAAAAACCAATCGAAGTCTTTCAGCACGCGCGCGAGATCCACACGCGGCAGCTCGGACTTCAGATTCGCTTCGGTGGCGCGATCGGACTGTTTCAGCACCAGGTTCGAGACGTCGGCCTGCTTCAGCACGACCTTCGGAGAATCGATTTTCACCGCCACCGGCTCGAGCTCCGGCGCGGGCGCGATCCGCGGAGTGGGCGCGATCCGCGGAGTGGGCGTCGGCGTGGGCGTCGCCGAATGTTTGGGCGCGGGCGTCGCCGTGGGCTTCGAAGCCGCGGTCTGCGCGAACGCGAAGCCGGGAGCGGTGAGCGCGAAAGCGAGGAGCGCTTTTACCACCGCGCACCCCACACCAGACTGTAAACGGTCGGCGATTCGAACTCGTTTTCGATCTGACGGGCGGCGAGACTCACGTACTGATTGCGGTCGACATGGAACTGCAAAGCGAGGCGACGTGCGCGCTCGTTATAACCTTGGGTCCACTGCGCGAGCTCGGACTCGGACGAATTCTGAATCGTCGAGACCTGATCGAACGACATCCCGAACAACGCCGCCCAGCGCGCGCTGAAGTTCCAGGTCAGGCGCGGCTCTACGCCGTAGCCGATCCACTGGTAACGCACGTTCAAGGGCAAACCGTTCGGCAGCGTCACTTCTTGGTTCGAGACGGCGATGCCGCCGTGACCGAGAACGCCGAAGCGCAGGACGTGCGTTCCGAGCGCGAGCGACTTTTCGAGGCCCGCGCCGAGCCCGAAGGTCGTGAACGCGGGCAGCGAGTTCAGGTTGTCGGGACCGAGCGCGCCGACGGGGCGGGGCACGGTCAGCTGACGTTGGTAAAGCTCCGCTTCCAGAATCCAGTCCCACGCGCGACGCGCGATCGGATTGTATTCGGCTTTCAAGGGCATCATGACCGAAGGTGTTTCGCCCGTGGGCGCGGCGGTCGGAATGTCGCTGAGCTGGCGGAGCGCTTCTTCGCGGACGGACAAGCTTTCCGTCGGCGCAGCGCTGCGCGCGCGGGATTTTTTCGAAGTGGTCGCGGCCTCGCCCGTGAGCGCGAAAACGGCGACGGATGCGGAAATCAGGATGAGCAATGATCTCATTCCAGCCCCCTTAATTGTGGCCGCAATTCACACCTAATTAAGGTCTGAGTCAAATCGGTCGAAGGCCCCCTTCATCAAATGTTGACGGAATGCGACGCGCAGCATTGCGGACTGGCCAACGGAGCGCTCTCGTGATGAATTGCGGTCATGAAAATGAATAAATCTCATATCGCTTTGATGTTCGCCTTCATCCTGATCACGCTCCTCAGCCGTTGGCTCCCCCATCCGCCGAACATGACCGCCGTCGGCGCGCTGGCGCTTTTGTCGGGAGCCCTTTGGGGTCGTCGTATTTGGGCGCCCCTCGTTCCGCTAGCAGTGCTGTTCGTTTCGGATCTCGTCCTTGGTTTCCACTCCACTTTCATTTGGGTCTACGCGGGCTTTGTGCTCGTCGCGCTGATGGGCATGATCGTGAAACCGCAAAAGGGGTGGGGACGTTCGGCGCTCGGCGCGGGACTCTCGTCGCTGGTCTTCTTCGCGATCTCGAACTTCGGGGTGTGGATGGTCGGCGGACTGTACCCGAAGACGGGCGCGGGGCTGATCGAGTGCTACGTGATGGCGCTGCCGTTTTTGCAAAACCAAATCGCGGGCGATCTGATTTTCACCGCGGTCTTTACGCTGATGGCTCGCCGGATTCTGGTGTCGGCTCGAGCTCCTCAGGCGGCATAAACTCGTCGGGCTGCGGCTCTCCCGGAGGTCCCATCTCGGGCGGCGCGAGCGGCATTTGATCGGGTGACGGCGGCAGCGGAATGTCCTCGTCGTCGCCCACCGGATCTTCCGGCAGGCTCGGAAATTTTTCTCCCCGCGCATCGAGCGGGGGACGTCCTTCCAAATCGTCGAACAAGTGCACGAGCTCTTTGCGGTCGTTGATCCGCCACACGTCGAGCTCGTCGTCGTCATCGAGATTCGCGGCCGCGATCGCCTCGAAGCCGTTCGCGTCGGCGGTGCAGTTCATCTCGCAGTAAGATCCGAGCGAACGCATCGAGACGCGAATCGCGGAATCCTGATAGCTCATGTGCGAGTCGGGATCTTCGAACGTCTTCGAGGCTTCGACGGCCTGATCGGTGTCGAAGCGGTCCATGCGATCGCGATACTCGTCCGGCGAAGGTTGGTAAGGATAAAGAAAACCGACCTTCGCGCTGAGTTTCTGCGACGTCGGCATCCAGCCCACGACGTCGAAGTCCGTCGAGTAACGCCCCGACTCGGAGTAGAACGCGCGTTCGGCCGCGTAAAGTCCCGACAGCGAGATCTTGATCTCGGAGCGGATGCGGCGTGCGCGTTCGAGTCGATCCAGATTCGGCGGGACGCTGGTATCGGCGGGGCGCGTGGCGGACGGCGACGCGACCGGCGCCGGCGTTTCGGGAAAAGTCGTTTCGAGAGTCACCGGAGGCTCTTCGGTCGCGACTTCGGGAGCGGGAGCGTCGCTCGCGCGCCACATGCGCCACACGCCTAAAACCAAGAGCAGAAAGAAGACCGCGACGACGGCCTGACGGGTGCGGGGACTCATTTGCGGGCAGAGAGTTCCTTGCGGATGTTTTTATTCATCTGACGGACCTTCGCCCGCTGCGCGCCTTGGTGTTTCTCGAGCTTCGCGCGCAGCTTCGGTGAATCGATGGAAAGAATTCGCGCGGCGATCAGCCCCGCGTTGATCGCGTTGTCGACCGCGACGGTCGCGACCGGCACGCCCTTCGGCATCTGCGCGATCGAAAGAAGCGCGTCGAGGCCCTTCAGTTTTCCCACCGTGATCGGCACGCCGATGACCGGCAGGGTGGTCAGCGAGGCGACCATTCCCGGAAGATGGGCCGCGCCGCCCGCGCCCGCGATGATCAGCGAGTATTTATCGGCGGCGGAGGCGGCGAAGTCGTACATTTTTTGCGGAGTCCGGTGCGCCGACACGATCTCGACGTGGGTTTTCACGCCGAAGGTGGCCAGCGCTTCCGCGGCGCCCTTCATCACGTCGAAGTCAGTTTGGCTTCCCATAATGATCGCGACCGGTTTCATCCGACCCCCTACTTCCGAAAAAGACCGGCGCGTTCCCGCCGGGCGGTTTTATAAAGTGTCTCGAGCGAGGCGCCCGCATAGTTGATGTGACCCATTTTACGGCCGGGACGCGACTCCGCCTTCCCGTACCAATGGAGCCGACCCGTCAAAGGCGCATTCAGGCGCGGCGGAGTTTCGCCCTCGCCCAAGATGTTCGCCATCACGAACGCCTTCGTCAGCGGGACCGGTTGCGGAAGCTTTCCGCCCCGCGCGCACAGCAGATGCATCTGGAATTGATCGAAGCTCAGCGCGTTTTGCGAGTAGTGCCCCGTATTGTGGACCCGCGGCGCGAGTTCATTTACCCAAAGCTCGCGTCCCGTATCGAACATCTCGACCCCGAGGGCGCCGACGTAGTCGATGTCCTTGAGCGCTTTGCGGAAACGCTTCACCATCGCTTCCAGACCGCGGTGTTTGAGCGGTCCCAGAACGAAATCGCAACGGCTGTCGCGCTGACGGCTTTCCACCAAGGGGTAGACGGCGACGTCGCCCGCGCGATTGCGGAAAATCATGAACGCGAGCTCGCGCGAAAACTTCACCGCCTTTTCCGCGATCGCGGGAAAGGGCGCAACGTCGCGCACGCGCGCGAGGTCTTCGGGTTGACGGACGTAAAAGGTCCCGTAGCCGTCGTAACCGCCCTGCGCTTTTTTTAGGACGAACGGATAACCCAGCGTCGCCGCCGCCGTCGCCAGCTCGGTGGGGGAATCCACGCGCACCCACGGTGAGGTCGGAATCTTGAAACGGTCGAGCAGGGCCTTTTGCGTGCGGCGGTCTTGAATTTCGGCCATGACTTCGGGGCGCGGATACACGAAAAGCCGCGGCGTTTCGCGCGCGATCTTCGCGACCACGTTCATATCGTAGAATTCGCTTTCGAAAGTCAGGGCGTCCAGGTCCGCGCAGAACTCGCGCAGGTCGTTCTCGTTCGCGGGGTCCCCTTTTTTCCAGGCGTTCGTGACTTGCGCCGCGGGGTCGTCGGCTTTGCCGCTCATCACCGCGGCGGACATCCCTTGAGGGGCGGCGGCGAGGGCCAGCATTCGCGCCAGCTGTCCGCCACCAAGAAGGCCAATACGGGACGGCAAGCGTTCGGGGGACGTCGTCTCGGGCATGAGTCCTTCTAGACCAGAAGCGCCCGGGAACTCAAGTTTGAAAAACGGGCAAGCCGGGCATTGGGGCGCTAGGGCCTTGGTCGTGGTCCTTGGCCCGGAGCTACCGGGGGCGGCGGGGACTCGTTACCCTGAGAACTCCACGAACCCCGGAGACCCGCAATGAAGAAATTCCTTCTATCCGTCTGTGTGCTCAGTCTGTTTTCGTTCAACGTCATGGCCCAAGACGATTCGGATATCGAAAGCGACACCGAAACGGTCTCGCGTCAGCGCGTGAAAACCAATCCGGACGGATCGAAAGAAGTGGAAGTGCGTTCCGGGAAAGTGCGGCCCGCGCGTCAGGGTGGTCCCCGCGTCGGCGAGATCTACAACGAGGACGTCCACCGCGTCGTCAAACGGGTCGAACCCCTGAACATGACGTCGCTCGGCCTCGGTCCCGCGGTCGTGGGCAAAATCGGGAACGAAAGCGTCTTCTACAGTCTGCAGCTCGCGCGGCACTTCGAAGTGAATCCTTGGGCCGAAATGCGTTTGGGTGTCGGAACCGCGCTCGCCGGTGAGGGCAGCGGCAGCTACAATCACCTCGCGGTCGGCGCGAGTTGGTTTTCGACGAACGAGGACATTTCGCCCCTGTTCGGCGGGGAGTTCGGTTTAGGAATGTTCACGGCGCAAGGGCGTGACGGGGGCGCGGGCTTCCACGCCGGACTGCACGGGGGCGTCCGTTTCTTCCGGACGGCCCGCGCGCAGCTGGGACTCGAGTTTTTCGGTAAGATGATTTTCCACAAGGACGACAAGCCCGTCATGGGCGGTGCGATGGTGACGGCGCTCTTTTAGAGCGCCTGGGTGGTGACAGCGCTCTTCGAGAGAGCGCCCCGCTGTTGACCGCGTTCTTTTAGTGTTCGATGCAGGCGCCGTAGTGTTTCGGATTGGCCGAGACACACGAGCCCGAGGGCTTGCCGCAGCTGATGCCGCAACCGCCGCCGACCTTACACGTCTTGGTCAGACCCAGACGATCTTTGATCGACTTTTCGCAGGTCGCTTTGTCGCCCGCCACGAAATTGTAGAGCTTCGGCGTTTCGACCGTCGCGACCGCGCGGGGCAAAGCCGCGAGGTCCGCCGCCGAATAGCAGGCACCGTAATGCTGCGGATTCGCCGAGGCGCACGAGCCGCCGGGTTTACCGCAGCTGATGCCGCAACCGCCACCCAAAGAGCAAGTGCCCTTCGCGCCGTAGTGATCCGCGATCAGCTTTTCGCAAGCGGCTTTTCCGCCACCCGCCACGAAGTTGAAAAGTTGCGCCGGAGGTGTCGCCACCGGGGCGTTGTTGATATCGGTTTGCGAAACGCAAGCACCGTAGTGTTGCGGGTTCGCCGAAGCGCAAGAGCCCGAGGGCTTGCCGCAGCTGATGCCGCATCCGCCGCCCAAGGAACAGCTGATTTTTTTGCCGGTGTGATCGGCGATTTGCTGCTCGCAGGCCGCTTTGCTGCCGCCGTTCACGAAGTTGATCAGCGACTCGGAGGGCGTGGGTGTCGACGGCGAAGGCGACGTCGGCGGAGTGTAGGGAGTGGGCTCGTAAGCCGTCTCTTCGGTTTCTGCGGATTCTTCTTCTTCGTAAGTGGCAATGTCATCGCCGCCGCCGTCACCTTGAGTGAAGACGCGACCTCCGCCGTCGCCGGCGTTCAGGCTTTCTTGGCAATTGAGGCCATCGCACGAGATGCTGACGAGATCGAGCGACTGAAACCCGGTGCCCGCGCAGTTCTGGAAAAGCGTGAGCGTGCTCAAACCAACGATAAGACAGGCATAGGTCAACCAACGATTAAACCAACGACGCATATGTCCCCCCGACAGGGAGGTGTGATGCAAACGTGATGCGCGGTCCGCTTTCACAAATTCGCGCCGATCCGGGACGCGAGCGCCAACGTCGGCGCAAGCCGCCCCGAACGTCACGTCTTGAAACGTCGACAGGGTCTTAGCCTGTCCGTGCGTTCGACAATCAACTTGCCGGGCGTTTCTTGACATCAACGAAGGAACGGGCGAACTCCAAGGGCATGACGACCGAACGCCGTGCCCTGTTGGGCGGCAAAGTGAACTTCCCGCTGTGTCTGGCCCCGATGGTCGGTCTGTCCCACGTCGTTCTGCGGATGATACTACGGTCTTACTTACCGGCGGGCGCGGTGACGCTTTGGCCGACCGAGATGCTGAATTCACGTAAACTTCCGTTCGAGGATTTCGCGCGCGTCCCGGAAACCTACAAAGGCGAAGGTGAGGGCGAACTCGTTCCGCAGATCCTGGGCAACGAGGCCGAACCCATCGGTCGCAGCATCGCGCGGCTGACCGATTGGGGCGCGGAAGGGATCGACATCAATATGGGATGCCCCGTGCAGAAGGCGCTTCGGCACAACTACGGCGTCGCGCTGATGGGGGATCCGGGTTACGCGAGTGAGGTCGTCGCCATGGCCCGTGCTCAAACGAAACTTCCGGTTTCGGTGAAACTTCGCGCGGGCAGCCAGGGCGACTTCGGATTCTTAGAGACCTTCGCGAAAGGACTGACGAAAGCGGGCGCCGATTGGTTGACGCTGCATCCGCGCACGCCCGAGCAAAAACGCCGCGGTCAGGCGGATTGGTCGCAGATCCGGCGGTTGCGGGACAGTTTGGATGTCCCCGTCATCGGGAACGGCGACATCCAGATCACGGAGGACGTTCACCGCATGATCCAAGAGACCGGCTGCGACCAAGTGATGGCGGGACGCGCGTTGGCGGCGCGGCCGTGGATGATGTGGCAGCTCGGCGAAGAACTGGGCTTCGCGAACCCCGCCGGTCGCGAGGGCCGTGCGCCACGCACGCGCGAGGAAGAGGGCGCCGAGTACGGCCGCATGTTGCTTCAATTTCTGGATTTGGCGCCGCAATACTTCACCGAAGAGCAGGCGCTACGGAAATTTCGCTTCTTCGTGCGGACGACGTCCGTCTGGCTGCCGTTCGGGATGAACTTGGTTTCCATCAGCACGAAGGAAAGAACGATCGCGGACATCCGGCGCGAGACCGCCCGTTACTTCGAGCAGTCCATCGAGATGTCCGCGCGGACCGAGCTGCGGCAGTAGCCGCGGCCGGTTTACGCCAGCATGGATTCGAGTTTGCCGTCCTCGTCGAGCTGGCGCAGATCCGTATAGCCGCCGATGAGTTTGCCATTGATCAAGATGATCGGAAACGTGCTCCAGCCCGTCTGCTGTTTGATCTTCATCATCTCATCCATGTTGCCGGTCAGATCGATGGTCTCAAAGGCGATGCCACGATCTTCCAGGAAGTTTTTCGCGGCGACGCAGTAGGGGCAGGGGTTTTTCGAATACATCGTCACTTTCGAGGCCATGGGGACTCCCTTCGGAAAGATTACTTCGTTTTCGGCTGTGCGAGCTTCGACAGTTCGGCCAGCTTCGCCTGAACGTCCTTCGGCAGGTGCGTTCCGGCGCTTCCGGTATACCCCATAAATAGGCTTTCTTCGAGCGACTTATAACAGCTGCGCGACCAAATTGAATGCGGCACGCGGCGCACGCAGGTTTCGAAGTAATTCTCGTGCAGCGAGGTCATGGTGGTGTCGCGGGTCGCCTCGTAGGCTTGGCCGGTCAGCAGCAGCACCTTCCCGAGCTGCGCTTTGGACAGATCCGTCCACAGAATCTGGTGAAGTTCGGAAAGACCGCGCAAAAGATCGATGTCGCCGCTACGATCGGTTTGGCCTTGCTGGGCGGCGCGGCCCCGTTGGACCAATTTTTCCGCGAAGGCGATGCGATCCGCGACCTTGGGATTTTTGGGAGTCTTTTCGCGCTTCCAGTCCCGCAGCGAAGTCAGCCACGAGTCCGAGGCCTGGCGGATGAAGAAGGGGAGGTGTTCGGATTTGAGCACCTGCTCGATCACCTTTTGGGTTTTGTCGGGATCGCGTTGGAACTTCACCGTGATCGCCAGCGAATAGCGAAGGGCGCGGTCATAGTCGTAGAAATTGAATTTCTCCTTCTGACCGACCTCGAGCGTCTTCATGAATTCCGCCAGGGCCGCGTCGAATTGACGGACCGCCAACAGATATTCGCCGCGTTCGAGCGGGCGTAGGCGCTGCAAGGTCTGCGTCAGGTCGGGGCTTTGGAAGGCGGGCCCCGAGGCCGTGCGGGTATGGCACTCGATGCAATAACCGGTCAGATTGACGAGCGAGTAACGGGCGTAATCGTATTTGCCTTCACCGAAGGCCGCGTCGGCGTTCTGGATCTCTTCACGCAGGCCTTCCGACAAAAAGCCGAACGAAGGATCGAGCTTCGTTTTGAACTCGGCATGATTCACTTGGCGCGAAATGTCGTTCAGGCGGTGCAGATCCTGCTTGATACGTGAAGCGTTCGCCGCCGACTCGAAAGACTGTTTGTCGACGACGAAGGGAAGCAGTCCTTCCATGGTGAGTTTCATATTCTGCATGCTGGCCTGGATCGGCACGGGCGTCGCCGCGTTCATCGACGGATCGGTCACGGGCTGCGGAGGTTTGTTCGCGCAAGCAGAGAGAATGAGAGTCGGAATCAAAATGCGGCAGAAATTCATCCATGAAATAGTCATGGAAAGGATTCTAAGTTCGGGAGGTGAAGGGAGCAAAGCTTAACGCGGTTGGAAGAGAGGGGAAAAGTTCCCAGAGAGTGTCGTCGACCGCGAGGCGGTGACGCAGAGAGAGTTACGCCAGCTGGCGTTCGTCCGACGAGTCTTTCGACTCGTCGGTTTGGGCGACGACTTCGGCGTCGTCATCGGCGTGGTCTTGGTCTTCATCTTCATCGTCGTCACGGCGGGCGGGAGCGTTTTTCTTCTCCACCTCGTGAATCTTGATGGCCATGCTGGTCGCGATGACGAGCACGATCGCCAAGGGATCGAAAATCAGGACGAACAACAGAATGAAGATCTTCGCGACCGAGTCGACGGGCGCGTCGAAGCTGTCGGCGACGTAGATGATCGGTCCGACTTCGCTCCGGTGCGAAAGCGCTTCGACTTTCGTCTTCGATTGATCCGCCAAGTTCTGGTTGATCTTGTCCTGCAGCGAACGCAGGTGCGGCTCGGCCTCACGTTGCAAAGCGATTTTGCGCGCGATCCGGTCCGGCGGAACTTCGTCGATGTAAGCCTGAATCCGCTTCATCTCTTTCTCGAGATTGACACGTTCCCCTTCGAGGGTCGCCAGGCGCTGGTCAGAGATCTTCATGTCCTGCGAGGTGCGCTGATACGCGCTCGACAGGTAACCGAAGATCCCCATGCTGGTGATCCCCGACAGCACGATGATCGCGCCGGTCAGGTAGGACCGCATCAGGAAGTTGGTGTCCTTCCAGTAGCGGTACAAGAAACCGGCCGAGACGAGCTTCGCGAATTCCAGCGCCGAGGCCATGACGCCCACGGCGATCGCCGAACCCGCGAACAACTTCGCCAGACCGATCACGGAAAAGGCCGCGGCGATCAGCGAGATCGACAGCCCCGAGATGGCAAGCAGAATGACGTACGCTAAACTCATGCTTTGCTTGTCGGTCCGAAGGGGGCGACGTTCAGGTCTAGAAAATCATTTCACGATCGTAAACCCCGTCGAACGTCTAGGCGGATTGACCACCTGCTGGGCGGTCGACTTTCACGTCTGAGAAATCGGCGTTTCAGGCTGAAACGAAGGCGACATCCATCGGGCTTTGAAGTGCCAGAGCGGTTTATGCTGATCCCGGGTAGGTGGCGATGCGAGGAGACTCCATGGCCCGCAACATCGTATTCGTCCTGGTTCTTGGTCTGGTCGCCGTCAGTTTTCAAAACTGCTCGCAGGCGAACTTCGACACGCAACCCGAGACCCTCGAAAATCCTTTCAACAACGGGACGCTGACCGTGAACAACGCCACGGGCGAAAAGACGTTCACGATCCGGGCGGATACGGAGCTTCGTTACCCGACGGACGTGCTGTTCGTCATCGACGAGTCCGTCTCGATGAACGCGATCGCCACCGAGGTGCGCGAGGGCTTCGCGAAACTCGCCGGCCACGCCTATCCCGCGAACACGCGCATGGCCGTGACGAATATGGCGCCGGCGCTCTTGAACGGTTCGACGCCGCAATTCACCACGGCCTACAAAAACAGCGCGGGCGTTTCGGCGCAACCTGGATTTTTACGTTTGGTTTCGCGCGCGGGGGTCGACAGCTTCCGTACGTCTTACCCTTCCTCGGCGGGACAGTTTCCGGTGAAGGGTTGCGCGAGTTCGTGGTTCACCCCCGAGATGAAAGACGAAGGCGGCGTTCCCTGTTTGGTCGGCGCCGCGCAGATCGCGCAGTTGGCGACGGGGATCGAGGCCGGCGTCACCTCTTTCAAACAGCTTTTGCAGAAGGCGGGGATGCAAGACGCGAAACTTTTCCGCAAGGACGTGGCCCTGACCGTGATTTTCGTTTCGGATACGCACGACGCCGGCGGCGCGTACTACGGGAAAACCGGTGCGGAAGCCTCGATGATCAGCTACGCGGCCCTACGCCAGATGGTCTACCAGCACGAGCCCACATTGAAGGGCCTGAAGTTCAACGCCATCGTGCCGCTCCCGCGCGCGACGAATTCCGTCTTGAATGGTGTGAACGTCATCGGCAATTTGCCCCTGACCGCCGAGGAGGAAATCGTCAGCGGCGAAGCCGTGAATGGCTACTCTTATCTGCCCTTCGTCGCGGCGTCGGGCGGCTCGGCGATGCATATCGCGAAGAATGATTGGGGCACGGCCATCGCCGAGATGGTGAAAGACATCGGCGTCTTGCAGGTGCCGGTGTTGAAACTCGCGGTGGTCGCCAATGAGATTCACGAAGTGAAAGTGAACGGCGTCGTGCTGACCCCGGCGCAGTACACGCTTCAGGCCGACAAACAGACGATCCAGATTCCACGTCAGGCGGGCTGGGGTCGTTACCTCGACATCCAGGTGCTGTTCAAATAGGGGCGCCGAGCTCCGCCGGGAGCTCGCGCGAGCGCGCGGAACCGGGAATCGAAAAAAGCTCCCGCACTTCGGTGGGGGTTTTCACGATTTTCACCTGATCGAAGGCGGCGGCGGCTCCCGCGCAGTCCTTCGCCATCGAGCGGAGCATCTGTTTCACCCGCGCCACCGCGAAGGCCTGCGGGTTTTTCACGAGCGGCGTTTGCTCCGAGGCCATCAGAAGCGCCAACAGGAGCGCCCTTCGGCGGGGCCATTCGTCGGCGACGCCCGCATCCAGGCCTTTGATTTTCAAAGCGAGCCAGGGGTCGGTCAAAGCGGAGCGGCCGATCATCATGTCCGCGCAGCCGCTGATCGCGCGGCAGGCGCGGGCGTCATCGGCGGTCCAGATGTCGCCGTTCACGATCAGGTTCAGATTCACGACCTCGCGGATGCGCGGAAGCCAAGTCCAGTCCACGGGCGGTTGGTACATTTGTTTTTTCGTGCGGCAGTGAACGGTCAGCGCTTCGGCGCCGCCCTCGCTGACGGCGCGCGCGTTCTCGAGGCAGAGCGACGGGTCCATGAAACCCAGCCGCATCTTCGCGGTGACGGGAAGATCGGCGGGGAGCGCGGCGCGAACTTTCGAGACCATCTCGAACAGACGTTCCGGCTTTTGTAAAAGCGCGGCGCCGCCATCGTGACGGTTCACGGTGGGGGCGGGGCAGCCGAAATTCAGATCAATCCCCGGAGAGCCCAGCTCCACCGCGCGCACGGCATTTTCCGCCACCCAGTTCGCGTCGCCACCCAGAAGCTGGACGATGAGTTTCGTCCCGTTGGGGGTGCGGGTCGTGTGCCCGCGCGTGAACGCGACCTCGAGCTCCGGGCACTCGCGAAAGAAAACATGATCGGGAATTTTCTGGTTCGTGACCCGGATGAACTCCGTAAAAACCTGGTCGTACCCGCCCACCCGTGTCCACAAATCGCGGACCGTGGCGTCGACGACGCCTTCCATGGGAGCGAGGTAAACTCGCTCCTTGGCATTGGCGAGGTCAACTTGGCTCATCCGCGGGCCATCTTCAGGACGGTCTCGAATTCCGCGGCGGTCACGGGCTGCACCGACAAACGCTGTCCGCGTTGCAGAAGCGCCATCTTCGCCAGGGACTTCGTCCCGCGCAGAGTTTCGAGCGGCAAAACGTCCGGGAACTTCTCGACGAATTCCACGGGGACGCAGTTCCAGCGGGGATTTTCGCGGGTGGATTTCGCGTCGAAGTACTCCGACTTTTTGTCGAACTGAGTGGGGTCGGGAACGGCGGGGCCGGCGACTTTGGCGAGGCCCGCGACGCCGGGGGGCTCGGCGTTCGAGTGATAAAACAGCACAAGATCACCGGGTTTCATGGCCTGGGTCATGAAGTTGCGTGCCTGATAATTACGCACACCCTCCCAGAGGCTTTTCTTGTCTTTTTTGAGGTTCTCGATCGAGTAGACCTCCGGTTCCGATTTCATCAGCCAATAGGCCATCGACACATCCTCCCAAAGCCCGAGGATGTAGCAAAACGCCCTCGGCAAGGTCAATCACGGTCCTAATGCGGAAGCCCGGGATTCAGGGCGTCTTTGCCTCTGAGCGCCTGGGGGTCTAGAATAGACCCTTATGGAAAAAGGCACGGTCTTTATCTCGGGGGCGACGGCAGGCATTGGTGCCGCGACCGCCCGCAAACTCGCGATGGCGGGTTACGCGCTGATTTTGACCGGTCGTCGCGAAGAGCGTTTGCAACAGATCGCGAACGAACTCGCGGAACAAACCGAAGTCCGCGTCGCCGCGCTGGACGTTCAAGACGCTCAAGCGATCCGCGCGCTCTTCGACGCGCATCCCGAGTGGTTGGGCGAAACGACGGTCCTCGTGAACAACGCGGGCCTCGCGGCGGGCACGGATAAAATGCAAGACGCCGATCCCGCGGACTGGGACCGGATGATCGACACGAACATCTCGGGGCTTCTGCATCTGACCCGGCACTTTCTGCCGTCGATGATCGCGAAGCGCGAAGGCCACATCGTGAACCTGGGCTCGGTGGCGGGCCGTCAGGTGTATCCGGGCGGCGGCGTTTACTGCGCGACGAAGTTCGCCGTGCGCGCGTTGACCGAAGGTCTGCGCATGGATCTGGCGGGCACGGGCGTGCGCGTGACGAACATCTCGCCCGGCATGGTCGAGACCGAGTTCTCGGAAGTGCGCATGGGGAACGCGGTGAAAGCGAAAGCGGTTTACCAGGGCATGACGCCGCTTTCGGCCGAGGACATCGCCGACGCCATCTACTGGGCGATCGAACGGCCGAAGCATGTGAACATTCAAGAGCTGGTGATTTATCCCACCGATCAAGCGGGCATTGGCCTCGTCAGCAGGAGTACATAAATGGAATTTCGGACCGAAAAAGACACGATGGGGGACGTTCAAGTTCCCGCCGACAAATTCTGGGGCGCGCAGACGCAGCGCTCGCTCGGTAATTTCAAAATCGGCGGCGATCGTTTCCCGCGCGAGATGATCAAGGCGCTCGGCACGTTGAAGAAGTGCGCGGCTTTGACGAACTCGAAGCTGGGACTGCTTGATCCCAAGAAAACCGATCTGATCGTGAAGGCGGCGGACGAGGTCATCAGCGGCAAACTCGACGCGCACTTTCCCCTCGTCGTCTGGCAGACCGGTTCGGGCACGCAGACGAATATGAACGCCAACGAGGTCATCGCGAACCGCGCGATGGACATGATGGGCGTAAAGCTCCCTTCGAAAGAAGTCCACCCCAACGACGACGTGAATAAGGGCCAGTCGTCGAACGACACCTTCCCCACGGCGATGCACATCGCGGTCGCGGACCAAATCCATTCGCGTTTGATCCCCATGGTGACGAAGCTGCAAAAAGCGATCGCCGCGAAACAACAAGAGTTCGACGGCGTGGTCAAGATCGGCCGCACGCACTTGATGGACGCGACTCCGCTGACGCTCGGCCAAGAGTTCTCGGGCTACGCGACGCAACTGTCGCACGGTCTGAAGCGCATCCAGAACACGCTTCCGCATCTGCATGAGCTCGCCATCGGCGGCACGGCGGTGGGCACGGGACTGAATACCCATCCGAAGTTCGCCGTGGAAGTCGCGGCGGCCATCGCGAAAGAGACCGGCCTGCCCTTCACCTCGGCCGAGAATAAATTCGAAGCCTTGGCGACCCACGATGCGTTGGTCGAAGTCAGCGGTGCGCTCAAAACGCTCGCGGTTTCTTTGATGAAGATCGCGAACGACATCCGTCTGCTGGGGAGCGGTCCGCGCTCGGGCATCGGTGAATTGAACCTTCCCGAAAACGAGCCCGGCTCGTCGATCATGCCCGGTAAAGTGAACCCCACGCAGTCCGAAGCGATGACCATGGTCTGCGCCCAGGTCATGGGGAACGACGTCGCGGTCGCGGTGGGCGGTTCCAACGGACACTTCGAGCTGAACGTCTTCAAGCCCGTGATCGTCTTCAACGTTTTGAACAGCGTTCGTCTTTTGGCCGACGCCTGCGAGTCCTTCTGCGACAACTGCGTGGTCGGCATCACCGCGAACACGAAAAACATCAAAGACCACCTCGAAAAGTCGTTGATGCTCGTGACCGCGCTGAACCCGTACATCGGCTACGACAAAGCGGCGCAGATCGCGAAGACCGCGCACAAAAACGGCACGACCTTGAAAGAAGAAGCGGTGAAGTTCGGCTACCTGACCGCCGAGCAATTCGACCAATACGTCCGTCCCGATGAGATGATCGGGCCCCTTGCGGACGGGAAGTGATTTGATGGATCCGGTTTTAGAGAAAGCGGAATGGCTGAAGCAGATGGAGTCGGGGGACATTCGTCCCTACGTCTTCGTGCGTCCCGAGAACCGCATTCAAAATCCCGGAACCCGCCATCGTCTGGACTGGTTTCCGAACGAGCCGATCTACAAAGATCCGCTCGATCTGGGGCAACTTGAATTCGCCGAGCAGATTTACGATCTGGAACATAAGGCTTTCGGTCCGTCGAATCTGCAGATCCCGCGCTGGGTGTTTTACGATTGCGCGGTGATGCCCGGCTTCGTGGCGGGCTTCGCGATGAAGTCGTCGAAACTGCCCGACGCCGTCAAAAAGGTCCTTCGTCACGATCCGAAATTCGATTGGACGCCGCTTTCGCTTTTCATCATCATCCCGACGATGAAAAAGGGCGAGTGGGTCGCGCACAACCTGTGCGCGGTGAACTCCATCCTGCCGGAGCAGGATCGCTTCTACGGTTTGGGCTTTTTGTCGAAGGCCTTCGGTTTGTGGTACGCGAACGTCGAAACCTGCTGCGGGATGACCCAGTGGGGGAGCCCCGCGCTGAAGCTGCACTCCCACTTCGGCCATTTGCAAATCCTGACCTCGTACACGCCCGTCCATACGCATGCCGAAACGATCACCTACCGCTCGGAAGTCAATATCGAGTGCTGGGAGAAGTTTTTCACCCGCGAACCGGATCTTGCGTTCTTGGAAAAATACGAACCTTCGGGTATTGTGCTCGATCCGACCGCGAAAGATTCGCAGATCGCGCTGCAACAGAAAATACAAAATGGTGAAGGCCCGTTCTACTTGAACGCGGCCCAAATCGCGGAACAGAAACTGACCGAGCCTCTTTCGGTCTATAGAATGAAAGGTAACCATGGCTGAATCTACACTGGCTGAACTTCCTGCCGTTGCGAAGTCGATCTATCTGGAGTGCAAGAAGTGCGAGGCCGAGCGTTACCACAAGGTTTTGGCGCACACGACGGCGACCTCCGCGAAAGTGGAGTGCGAGGTCTGCGGTTCGAAAAAGACCTACAAGCTGCCCTCGGCGAAAAAGGCCGCGGCCAAGAAACCCGGCACCGGTAAACCCCGCGTGGCGCGCGCTTCGAAAGCCGAAGAGCACAAGAACGAATTCGAGAAGCTCATGGGTGGCAATGGCGAAGCCCAAAAGTACAACATGAAGCTTAAGTTCGAAAACAACGCGAAGATCGACCACCCGAAATTCGGAATGGGCGTCGTGCGTTCGTCTTTGAGCGACAAGATCGAAGTCGTCTTCCAAGACGAAGTCCGTAACCTCGTTCACAACCGCGGTTAATAGATCTTCGATGTCTGATTTTCGGACGGGCCTTAATCCCGAGCAGGTGAAAGCCGTTGAGCACCGGGATGGGCCCCTTCTTATTTTAGCGGGCGCGGGTTCGGGTAAGACCACCGTGCTCGTGAACCGTGCGGGTTATCTGATCGCTTCGGGCGTGCCCGCGAAGGATCTGACCGTCCTGACGTTCACGAACAAAGCCGCGCGCGAACTCAAACATCGTGTGGGCGTGAAACTGGGTAAGGTCGCGAAAGGCATCTGGGCCGGGACCTTCCACAGTTTCGGGCTCCAGATTCTACGCCAGTATCACGTCAAAGCGGGACTGCCCGAGCGTTTCGGAATCATCGACCAGACCGATTCGCAGGCCGTTCTCAAAGACCTGATGAAAACGCTGACCGTCGCCGGTCGCGACAAGTTCGACATGGATAAGCTGCTGACGCTGGTGAACGATTTGCGTCTGTTCGGCAAATTCAAGTCCGTGGTCGAAAGTGAATATCAAGTCGTCGCCGAGGCGCTGCTCCCGAAGTACCTCAAACGTCTGAACCATCTGGGCGCGGTCGACTTCGAGGGGCTTTTGCTGGAGCCGCTCGAGCTTCTGAAAAAGCATCCCGACATCCAAGAGAAGGTCCGCGCGAAGATCGGTTATCTGATGGTCGACGAGTTCCAAGACACGAACGCGACGCAGATGAAGTTGATCGACGCCGTCCTCGGCGAACACCGCAATTTGTGCGTCGTCGGGGACGACGATCAATCGATCTACGGGTTTCGCGGTGCCGAGGTCTCGAACATCCTGAACTTCCCCAAGCGCTACGCGCCCGCCGAGGTCATCCGGCTCGAGCGGAACTATCGCTCTTCGGGACAGATCCTGAATCTGGCGAACGCGGTCATCGCGAAGAACTCCAACCGTCACGGAAAGGTTCTGCGCTCCGAGGCCCGCGGTAAAGGCTCGCAAATTCCCGAGCTCTTCCGTTACGAATCCGAAGAGATCGAAGCCGAAACGGTCGCGCGCGAATTGCGCAAGCTGATCAGCGAAGGTCGCAAGCCGCGGGATCTGGCGGTACTTTACCGCTCGAACTCCCAGGCCGCTGCGGTCGAAGCGATCCTGCGCCAAGAGCAGGTCCCCTATTCGGTTTCGGGTGGAACCTCCATCTTCGACCGGAAAGAGATCAAAGACGTGCTCGCGTACCTGCGGGCGGCGCTGTTCGGCACGGATCTTTCGGTCCGGCGTATTCTGAACACCCCTTCGCGCGGAATCGGCGAGACCAGCTTCGACCGCTTGGACGAGTACGCGAAAGAAAAGAAAGTCCCTTTCATGCGCGCCTTGCAGTTCTGGCAAGAGGCGGGCGTGAACGAAAACACGGGCGCGGCGATCGACGGCTTCGTGCAGATGTTGCACGAGATGCCGGACGCGATCTTGACCGAGACGCCCGCCGAATCGCTGTTGCAGTTTCTGGATCAGATCGGTTACCGCAAAGCCGTCTACGACAGCTCGACCGAAGCCTCTTCCGGCGAAAAGAAATGGAATCTGATCGGCATCTTCGCGCGCATCATGGAGCGCCGTCTATTGAAGGACGGCATCTCGCGCGGGGGATTATCCGAATTCATCGACCAGATGGAGTTGCGGGACGACGGTTCGGATTCGGACGCGGATGAAGTGTCGTTGATGACATTCCATGCTTCGAAGGGTCTGGAATTCCCGGTCGTCTATTTGATCGGGGTCGAAGAAGATCTGCTCCCGCACCGTACGCTCGGCCAAGACGTCGACGAGGAGCGCCGCCTCTTCTACGTCGGGATCACGCGCGCGCAAGAAAAGCTGATTCTGAGCTATTGCCAAGCCCGCCGTCGTTACGGCGCGCCCCGGCCGGTCTCGCCCTCGCGTTTTCTGCTCGAGATCGATCAAAAACTTTTCGAAAAGTTCGAAGACGGCGTTCGCCCCTGGACCGAGGGCGAACACGAAAAACGCATCGCGGATTTCCTGAATTCACTGACCGCGAACCGCGCGCCGAAGCCGACGCCTTAATTCCTTACTTCGAGAAGCAGCGCAGGCGAACCGAGTAGTGCGAACCCGCGCCGTCGCCATCGGCCATATTGCCGATCAGGACGCCGTTTTCTTTCGCGCCCATGCCGATCCCCACCGCGATTTTCGCCTTCAAAGCCTCGGGTGAAAGGTCCGCCGGCAAGATCAAACGCGCGTTTTCGAAATAGTACTCGTTGTTCCCTTTGTAAGGACTGCGATTCGAGGTGATGGCGTTCGCCTGCAGAACGGGTTCGTTCGGGATCGCCAGGTTCGAATCGAAGCCGTCGTCCGTGCGTTTGTTCAAGCGCACGTCCGCCAGACCGTTGTTTTCGACGACGGTCGCCGCGATATAGGGACGGCTGCCTTTTTTCGAGTAGATGTCCCAGCACGCGATTTCCAGTGCCTGGGCCGAGAGAGAGCCGAGAATGACAGTGGCAAGAATCAGCGTTTTCATTATTGCGCCCCTTCTTCTTCGCGGATCAGGCACGAGATGCATTCGTATGCGCCTTTTTTCTTCAGCGATTGGCCCATACACAAAGTCATGAAACCGCCGTCGGTTTGGTAGTCCACCGAAACGACCGCCGAAAGCTTCGCTTTGCGGTTACGGAATTTGGTTTCGAGGTACGCGAACTGGCCGTCTTCGCTGACGATGTAACGGCCGTCACCGCGGAACTCGCCGGATTCCGAAAACTTGAGCGTGGATTTGAACTCTCCGTACTCGTTCATTTTTTCGTTCACGATGCTGTAGGTTTCCGAGCCGAACTGACCTTGATTGCAGTCCGTGGTTTTGCCGTACGCGAAGCTCATCAGCGACGCCGCACAAAAGATCGCGATTGAACGCAACATGAAAGACCCCCTTTAAGATGAGATGGGCTTCCCGCGCGGCTTTGTCGACGTCATCTCGCACCGTGGGAACTGACGAAATCCAAAGATGAATCGTGTAAAGCGTTCAGCGTTCGCCCATCACGACGGCACTTGACCACGTCTTCGTCCCCGGTTCGCAAGACTGACCCGGACTGAGACACCGGGGTCTTTTTTGTCAGGGCCGCCCCCAAGCCAAATCGAACAGAATGGAGTCCTAGGCCTAGGAGGCTCCATGAAACAACGCCGGAACATCTTCGCCGTCATCGTCATCTTTCTGGGACTGTCGCTCATCGCGGGCGATCTGGCCGCCCGGTCGCGCGTGCAATCGCTCGCGCAAGAGCTCGTGCAGATGGATCTCGAGGGGACGCGTTGGTCGCTGGCCTCGAAACTTTTGGACTCGGGTTATCCCGCGCGTTGCGTGAGCGATCTGCTCGTCGATCTGTCGCTCGCCCATGTCACGGTGACCGCGATGAACGAAAGCTGCGTGTTGGGGGCGGGCGGCGCGGACACCTGCAGCTTCCGCTCAGCGGGAGAAACCGAGGGCCGCGTCGGACTGGGGCTGCATCGTTTAGAGTCGTGTCGGCGCCTCGCGGGTGAACGGGCGCTCGACGCCGAGGTCCGCTGGCCGTCATCGGCCGCCCGTTTCTGAACCCCGTGGGTCTTCGCGAGAGGTGGCTTATTTCGGGACGTCTCACCGGATGATTCTTCGCGGTTTCTTCAAGGCGTTTTCCGTTCCCCTAAGAGACAATACTCGAGGGGGATGCTGTTATGTCGTTTCGCGCTTTCGCCAATGAGCGGGGGTCCAGCCTCGTTCAGGTTCTGATGGTTTTGGTCGTCTCGGCCGTCACGAATTTGGCTTTGATGAACCTCTTGTCCGATCAAGGACGTCAACACCGGGACATTTACGTTAAAACCTCGGCCCTCGCGATCCGTCAGAATCTGATGGGCGTGATGAGCAATCACGCGGCGTGGGCGAAAACGCGCGGCAAGTCCGCGTTCATGACCTGCCGTGGGGCGAAAGACGATTCGCCTTATTGCTGGGGTCAGCCCTACCGCAAAAGTCCGGGCGACAATCGCGGCCCCGCGAGCGTCTCGGGCGGCGTCGCGGAAAAAACGATCGTACCGGCCGCGGTCTCGCTGAACCTGTACGACGCGCGTGGCGAGCTTGTGCACTCCAATGATCCGGATGCGGGTTACACGGCGACGGGCGAGCCTTGCACCGGTTTCAAGGATAGCGGCAACGACGACTGTCCGTTGAAATTCGATGTGGAGTGGCGTGCGGTCTGCAACAGCGTCACGTGCAGCGCCACCGATTTTTCCGCGCCGGAGTTCGTGACGATCCGCGCACGCTACGCGCCGAAGTCCCGCGAACTCGAGACCGCCTTCAATCCTTTGAATTACGGATTGGTCGAGCAGAATCGACTGCTCTTCGCGGCGCAGGCGTCACCGGCGCTCGACTGCGCGATGAAGTCGCGCATCTTCGTGGGGCCGGGCCGCCAAGTGAACGGTCTGACCGCGGACGGACAAGGTTGCATCGCCTACGAAGCCTTCTACGGTCCGCGCGGTGAGCGCGGCACGAAAGGCGATCGTGGATTCACGGGCGCGACGGGACCTCAAGGACCGCAAGGTCCGGCGGGCGCATCGGCGGTGTGCCCATGAGAAATCCGTTTCGCGAGCAGCGCGGTTTTTCGATGACCGAGATTCTGGTCGCCTCGGCGGCGCTCAGCGTGACGCTGATTTTCAGCGCGCGGATGATCGCGGTGAATCAACATCATCTGCAAGTGAACATGGCCGCCTTCAACATCGACGGTCTGCGCACGATGGCGCTCGGCGCGCTGACCGAGCAGCACTCTTGGAACCTGACCATCGCGGGCAATTCCGACATGGCCTGCGCGCAAAGCAGCTCCATCTCGTGTCCGGCGCAGATCACCCATGGTGACGGGATGCTGATCGATCTTTACGGACCCGACGGTCGGCGGATCATCGACAAGCGCCGCTTCGCCGGGTTCACCACCAGTGGCACCGCCTGTGACGAGTTCGATGAAAACGGCAACGACCGCTGTCCCTTACGTATGGAAGTGCGCTGGCGTCTGGAGTGCGACGGTAGTCCTTGTCGTTATCCGAATGAAGTCGTGACGGTCGTTTTCCGTTACGCGCCCAAGTCGACGGACCCGTTGATCGGCAACGTCGCGCGTTTCAATATCGTGAACTTCAACCGTCGCGGGATGTCCCACGAGGTCTCGCCGGTCGTGGCCTGCGCGGCGATGAATCAAACCTTCGTCGGTTTCGGCAAGTCCGTGACCAATGGGGAGGGCTTCATCACGGCGGCGAATTCCATGGGCTGCGTTTCGTCGGCGGCCTTTAAGGGCCGCACCGGTTTTCGCGGACTGCTGGGCGAAACGGGACTGACCGGCGCGCGCGGTCCGGCGGGCGCACGCGGTCCCGCGGGGCATGCGTATCCCGCCGGGACGAGTTTGAGCTCCATCACGTCGGGTTCGGGCTCGGGCTCGAGTTCCGGCGCCGGCGGAGCCGGAGGCGCGGGTGGGGCGGGCGGCGGCGTCGCGGGCGGCACGGGGGTCACTGCGGGCACGGGAGGACCGGTCATTCCGGAAGGGACCGATCCCAATGTCGTGTGCAGCTCATATCCCCAAGTGTGTCAGTGGTATCTGCAATATCTGAATCGTTACCCCGAACCTTCGGGCGCGGCCTACTGGGCGTCCTCCTTGGCGAACGGGGTGTCGCCCGACGTGATCGAAGATTACTTCCGGTTGGTGGCCTCGGGCGGTGATCGGGTCGTCGAGGGCTTCGACGCCGTCGGGGCGTGGAACGACATCGCGGCGAAGAAAAACCTGCCCACGGGATTCAACGGCGAATTCTGCACGAACTCGGTCGAGTGCTCGAGCCTGAGTGCCGAAGCCCACGCCGAATACGCGAAGGTCATGGACGCCTACTGCTCGGCGAATCCTTCGAAGTGTTACATCGTCTACGGCGTCGGCAACTCCGAAACCCGGCGCATGGCGGGCGAGTAGTCGAGGGCCCCAAAACGCAAAAAGCCCACGGCGAACCGCGGGCTTCGTCTTGCCGCCCCGAGGAAAGGACGGACAAGACCCGAACGAAGGTCAAGCGGGACCCCTCCCGCTCGACCGAATAACCCCAAGTGCGAAGCGGACCCCTCCGCGTCGCTACCCGATGAGCCGCCACTCTCGCGGCGGCTCGAGACCCATAGCATCTGCTTTCAAACTTAATTCAAGACGGTGAAATCGATTTCGACCTGGAACTGCTCGAGTTCGCCCAGATTCAATCCCTCATTGAGGATGATCTGGTTCGTATCGGGCAGGTAAGTCCAACCTTTCAGGTCGCCCTTCGGCAAGACCTTGCCGTTCATTTTCACGGTGATCGGCTCGGAAACGTCCGGCACTTTCTTCAGGACGATTTTGAAGTTCATCGCCTTGTTGATCAAAGTGCGTCCCAGTCCCGCCATCTGACCGCCGAAATCTTTCGTGCGGAGGTCAAACGCCGAACCCTTCATCAAACGAACGAGTTCCGCGATCTGTTCGGGACCCTTCAGGGCCGGCACGATCGCCGGATCCACCGAATAGTCCGCGCAACGCGAAAGCGATCCGTTCGGGAACGCTTTGTTGAACGAGGTCAGTCCCGGGTTTTGACCCTTTTGGAACTGAACCATTTCGTCCAAGCGCGCCAGCGCCGCGAGCACCGTCACGGTCGCTTCGCCACGGACTTTCGATTTCAGGTCCGCCGCCAGAACGGCCGCCTTCATCGTTTTCGACGGATCGATCATATCGGGCGTCGCGTCTTCCGTATCGGTGACCATCACGATCGCGAGATGGGCTTCGGGACGGCGGAAACCCGCGTTCACTCCCGACAGCATTTCGTCCGACAACGCCGCCATCACGGGCGAGAAGAGCTCTTCCGTTTCGGGACCGGTGGTCGCCGGGTTTTTCGGATCGTAAGCTTCAAAACCGACGTACAGGGTTTTCGAAAGCGTATTCGCGAGATCCTTGGTTTTCGGCGTCACGAAACGGACGTTCGAACCCTGACCGTAGACGGGACGGAGTTCGCCGTTTTTATATTTGCGGTTCGCCGTTCCGTAGAGCTTCGAGTCCCACGTTACGGTCACGCCGATGTGGAAATCGATCTTGTCGTTTTTCAGGAAGCCTTCGACGAAACGATTGATGTTCTTCGCCAGGGAAGCCTGGTCCGAACACATCGACTGCGAGGTATCGACGACGAACAGAATGTCCATCGGGACGGCCTTCTGACCGGCCAGATCTTCCTTCTGCGTGAACTTCTCTTTCGCGCCCGGTTTCGGCGGCGCTTCGTTTTGTTTTACGGGATCGAACGAAGGCTTCACCGGGGGAATGTAGACTTCCGGAGTCCCGGTCAAATCCGAGTTCACGGGCTGCACGCAAGCGGCGAGTCCCAACATCATCGAGCCGACGACGAGCGCCGGTTTCAAAAAGTGGTTCATCACAGAGTCCTCCCGGTTTTCGAATCGCAGGTAAAGAGGTCGGCCTGAGTCTTATCGACTTCATCCGCCCACAGTTCCTGGTCGCCGTTGAAGATCATGGTGTCTTTGTCTTTCTTGATCTCGGTCAGCTGCTTCGATCCGAACTGATTCGGGATGAAGGCGCGCTGGATCGCCTCGACTTCCACCAGGTGCAGATGCTGCAGGATCTTGTGGTTGCGCTGGTTTTCCAGCTTCGCCAAAGCTTGCAGACGCTGCATCAAGAGGGCGCGGTTCGCGGTCTTGATCGCGACGTTCGCCGACTTATCCAGATAGAAACGACGGGGCAGCACGTGGAAGTTCTCGGGCTTCAGGCCTTCGAACGTTTTTTTCGACATCATGTGCTCGACCGCGCCGACTTGTTTTTCGTTCAAGGCGCCCTTGGTCAGAGCTTCGATGCCGCCGACGTAGTCGCCCATCTTCGCTTTGGTGTCACCCAAAGTGGCGAAGACCGCGTTGTAGTCGCAGCTGTAAAGCTGAACGATCGACTGGAGCAGGAAAGGCTCAAGGTCGATCTGCGTCTTCAGATAGTCATTGGTCAACGAACGCACCTGCGCCGCCGCCATCTGGTATTCCTTCAGGCGCAGCGAGGTCCACGCGAGTTCTTCGCGCGCGATGGGCCAACGATCCGAAGTCGTCGGAATCTTCGCGTACTCGGCCGCCGCGGTTTTGAACTGACCTTTTTTGAAAGCCAGACGCGCGCGCGACAGGATCGCTTGCTCGCCCTTCAGGCCTTGACCCAGACGGGTCACGTTGACCTTCGAGTCCAGGGCACCCTTCGCGGCCTCGGAAAGCTTGGAAGCGTGAACTTCCGAAGCGAGTCCGAGGGCCAGCATGGGCGCCAGGATGATGAAGGTGACGGAATCACGCAAAATCATAACAGGAGTCCCATGGTAAAGGTCGCGACCGCACCTTCGATCCGGCGTTTACCGGTGAAGATTTGATCTTCGTAAGTTTGGTAACGGGCTTCGAAACGGCTGGTCAGGTGTTGGTTCCACCACATCCCCATGCCCAGACCGCCGGTCAAAAGCGGCGACGTTCCGTTTTTCAACTGCGTCTGTCCGCCGCCCGCCATGACGTAGAAGTCAAAGTACGAAACGGTCGACTCGAACCAGCTGACTTTCCCGTAAACCGGGTAGAACGAAACGGTCGCCAGCGCCGTCGAAAGGGGCTGATCGAGATCGGGAACGACGTAGTTATTGTTGTTCGCCGCCGCCATCTGCTCGGCGCGGTCATAGACGCGCTTGCCTTCGGGCGTGAGTTTGTTGAAGTTCATCTGGTAGCGCAGACCTACCGAGAAGCGGGTATTCAAGTGGAAGTCGTACTGCAGACCCAAGTTCGAGGTCTCGTAGTACGAATCACCACCCGAAGCGACCGTGCCCACCGAAATCCCGAGCTCCGAGCGGAAGTCGCGCTCGATCACGCGCTTTTGCACGACGCGGTAAGTGTTCGCGGGAATGGAAGGACGGGCCTTCTGCATGATCTGCGATTGATCGCCCAAAGTGTTCAGCGAATTGGAGTTGCCTTGCGCCATCGCGCTACGGCCCGCCAGCAGTCCGCCGATGAGGAGCATCGACAAACCGATGATCGACAGGGCTTTGCGCGACGTCATTTTCTTTTGGGCGGACTTCAGGCTTTTCTTCGCCGACGTGATCTGCTTCTTCAGGGCCTGCAGGTCCATCATCGACTCAAGTTTCGATTTCGAGATCTCGATTTCACCGACGAGCTCACGCAGCGATTGGATTTTCTCTTTCGCGGCGGGCAGGGTGTTCGAGAAGGAAGATTGAATCTTCGCTTGCGCGCTCTTCAACGAAGCTTGCAGATCGGACTTCAGCGCTTGGGCGCGAGTCGCTTTTTTCTTGCGCAAGGTTCTTGTCTTCTTCACCGCCGAAGTGGCTTTCTTCGCCCGGACTGTTTTCTTCGCGGTTTTGGTCGTCTCTTTTTTCATCTGCTACTCCTCGGGGTCTGGCGCGGGGTTAACATGGTTGGCTTCGGAGGGGGTCCTCAGCCAACCGAACAGATCTTACTTCGTTTCCGCGGTGGGTGCCGCTGTCACTTTTTTGTACACGATTTTATACTGAACGATCTTTTCGTCCGAAGTGGAGCCGGCGGGGCTGACCACTTTGAAGCTCACGCGCAACAGAACCGAGTCCGCGCCCGCGACGGGCTGGAGCTGGTTGTTGAGCTGCGCGGGCACGGCGAACAGGCTCGAATCGACGTCGTAGTGGAACAGCCACTCGCCGTTACCGACCTTCTCCACGCGGGCTTTCGCCGACGAGGGACGGACGAAGGGCGAACCGTTGTTCTCGTACAGACCGCCGGTCAGACCTTTATAGTCGTAACCCACCCACACTTCCGGCTGAAAGCCGTTGTAGGTGCCGGGCGCCGAAACCTTCAGCGAGAACGACTTCTTTTCGCCCTCGTTGATCGTCGCGGGGAAGTTCTGCACTTCGATTTTGGGAACGCGCAGATCGCGACGGATGGTGTATTCGAAGGGTTTCGCCATGGAAACCGCGCCGAAAGCCTGCTCCAGGCGTTTCTGCTTGTCCGCGTTCGCGTCTTTAATCGACTTGATCTGCAGCTGAAGTTTCAGGTTGCCGGTCTTCTCGCGGCTGGTGCCGACGAGGCTATCGACCGCGGGAGTGTAGGTCAGCTTATAGACCTTTTTGTTCGCCTCGGCCGAAACCTGTTCGAACTTCGCGCCGTCCAGATCCGCCAGCGAGGCGTTGAAGTCGATCTGACCTTGCAGCATACGGACTTCGAAGTTCACGCTCGACTCGATCCCCGCGGTGAAGCTGACGGGACCCAGATTGTTGATCTGCAAGAGCTGCGCGGCCGCGTAGTTCTGGTCGGGCTCTTTCGCGTAGTAAACCGGACGGTCCACGGGGACTTCTTTGACCACGATGACTTCTTTGGTCGGCGGATCAACCCGGCGCAGATCGTCGGGATTGGTCACGGGGCGCGAGTTCGCCGTCAAAGGATACTCTTTCAAGGGATCCTGGGACATCGGTCCGCACGCCGAAAGGGCCAGCATGGAGGCAATCGCAATTTGCGAGTAGATCAGTGTGTTCTTCATATCAGCCACCTTTCGCCATCAGATTCAAACGACCGAAATCAAACGGATAAGAAACATCGACGTTCACGCCGCCCACGGGACGGGGGAACTTCCACTTTTTCACCGAAGCGACGACGCAGTTCTCGACCGACTTCGAACGCAAAGACGAGCTTGCGACCGAGACGCGGCTGACGCCACCCGATGCGGCGACCACCCATTCCAGGGTCAGGCGACCGCGCAGGTCTTTCTGCGCTTGCAGTGCTTTTTCGTAACAGAACGCCAGTTGGCCCGAGTTGCGGCGAACCACGGCTTCGACCTGTTCACGGGTCAAACCGCCATTCACTTCGCCTTCGTTGAAGTCGGGCACCATCAGGTTACCGACCTTCGAGCCCACCGAACCGCCACCGTGTCCGAGGCGACCGCCGCCGTAGTTATCCGAGCCGTAGCCCTGAGCGCCGTAAGCGCGCGAGCCTTCACCCGAAAGACCTCCGACCAGGCCCTTGCCCGAGAGCGCGTTTTTGATTCCGCCATTGACGCCCGAACCCAGTCCGCCGCCATTGCCGTTCTTGTTACCGAACGCGCCCGAGCCCGAACCGAAACCGGTACCGGCGTTACGACCGCGGGTGTCCGCGCCGATGCCGCCGATTTTCGCCAGGGTCTTCAGCGTGCCGATCTCGGCACGGGGAGCCTTCTTCAAACCTTGCGTGACGGCGGGGCGGTTGTTCTTCACCACCAGGCGTTTCACGACGGGCTTGGGCTGGACGACCTTACGGACGACGGCTTTCCGCACCGGCTTGATTTCTTCGGCCATCTTCACGGTCGGACGTTCCTGTTGCTTGGGCTGAGTTTTGGGCAGCTCTTGCGGGGGCAGGATCACGACTTCGACCGGCTTTTCTTCGGGAACGGGCGTGAACCATTTCTGGACCGCGAAACCGATCACGAAGATCATGAACAGGGCCGAGAAGTGACCGAGGCCCGAAGCCTTGGTGAAGTACAACAGACGTTCGTCGTCGTTTTCCTCCGACAAATCGGGGGTCACGACGCTGCGGTCGTTGGTGTTCGAAATCGCGAGGGTCAAGTGACCGACCTTCACGGGATTCGCGTGCAGCGACTTGATCGAGACTTTGTCGATCAGATCGAACTCCAGACCTTCTTGCTTCAGGACGGTCGACGACTTCACCAGCTCTAAACGGCCGGTGTCTTTCATCATCACGAGTTCGTGTTGATTTTCGTCACCCAGGCGGTACGAGCGGACAATCCGCGAGCCCGAGTCTTTCAGTACGACATTTACCATGTGGTTACCCGTCCCTTCTCGGTGCCTTCGCGGTCGTCAAAGTGCTTACGCACGCCCAAGAGGTCGTCGATGGACTTATCGTTCTCGACGACGATCTTGCGCAGACTTCCCGATTGCACCTTTCCTTTGATGGCCGCGCCTTCAAAGGACATTTTTGTCGAATACTCGGAGTTGGTCGCCGCCTTGGCCGCGACCTTCTTCTTGGGAGCAGCGTTTGCGCTGACCGCCAGCATGAGGGCCACGGTCAGGGTCAAACCCAGGCCGAAGCTTGAAATCGTAGATCCCCGCATCTTAGATTCCTCCCAATTGGCGCTCGCGCGCGCTGATGAAGGCCGACAGCACATGGTTGCCGCGGTCTTCCTCCGCCCGGGCCAGCTCTTTCGAGAGCTCCGTGCGGAAAGGATTTTTCTGAACTTTCGCGTACAAAGACGTCAGCGAGGACTGTTCGTCGCCGCGGGCGTGCGTGCGCTCCAAACGCGACCAGGATTTCTGGATCACGCCGTAGCTTTGCGTCTTCCAGAGCGCGATCTCTTTCAAAAGAGCCTGACGCTGCATCGGATGCGCTTTGTTGAAGGCCGCATTGATCTCGTTTTCGAAACCCGAACGCGACCAGTTGTTTTCCATCTGCTCTTCCGACTTCGCGACCGAAGCGCGCAGCTCCTGCGCTTTGCCGGTCAGCTGGGCCTGGAAGTCCTTCTTCATATTCGCCGGAACGGGGACGCGGCCGGCGGCTTTGTCCAGATCGTTGGCGAGGGTCAAGTGGATGCCGCTCATATAACCTTGCGCGATCAGGTTCAGGACCGAGTCCCGCTGGCGTGCGTACTTGCGTTCGAACTTGTTCATGGCGCCCAGACGGCTGTCCAAGGTGCGGTTGAACGAATTCATCGAACCGAATGCCACGGGCGTCTTAACCGCCGCGCGGTAAGCGCGTGTCATTTCCACGAGGGCGTCACGACGCTCCAGCAGAATGCCGAAGACGGTGCGTTTCAACGAGGGATTCGATTTCAGATAAGCGCGCGCATCGGACTCGCGCCCTTCGCCCATCGCCATCAACGCGAAACGGGCGTTCAGCTCTTTACGTGAAGACAGAAGCGACGAGTTTTCGCGTAACAGCGTGAACGGACGCTTCGCGACCTGAATCTGCTGCTGCAGGATCCAAGTGCGTTTCTGCAGATCCGCGCGGTTGTCCGCCAGGACCTTCTTTTCCAGCGCGAGCTCGGGACGGCCCGCCAGGCGCGACTTCAACACCAGACGGAAAGCGGTTTCCGAGTTGTAGGCTTTGCCGGCCTGGTTTTTCTTCTCGAGCGCTGCCGACGTTTTGAAATCCAGCTCCAAATCCGCCACGAACATGCGTTTTTCCACCGCGAGGCCGCGCTCACGCTCGCCCAGCGAACGCGAAGTCTCGACCAGCAGCTCGGCCGTGCGCTTCAAACGATCGAAGTTTTCGATCTTCAGGGCGACGAGGTACGCATCCGACAGAATTTTGTACTTCTCTTTGCGATCGGTCGTGCGTGCGGCGATCTCGACCATCATGTCGTAGTCGCCGACGTCGACCAGATTCGCCTCGAGGCGTTTCTTGGTCAGATCGAGCGTCAGGCGCTTATAATTGCGGTAGAACGAGTTCTCGGTCTTGCCTTTCGACAGATCCAGCGACAACAGACGTTCTTTTTCCGTCTGTTTGGTGCGTTGGAAGATCCCGAGCAGCATTTCGCCCATCTCTTGGCTCTTCGTCGAACGGTAGATCGACGTCGCCGCCTCTTCGGCTTCTTTGTTCTTGCCCAAGGCGACCAGCGTTTGGACGCGCTGAAGTTGGATTTCGTTCTTCAGCTTCTGATCTTTTCCCTTGGACAAATAGAGGTCGTAAGCCGACAGGATTTGATCCTGAGCCTTCGACTTCTCGGCCGATTGAATGTTCGCGAGCAGCGCCTGCTCCAGAACCTTTTCGTCACGGGTATTGCCGATCAGAATGGCCAAGAGTTCCAGCGACGCTTTGTGCTGGCCGGCGTCCTGAGCGGTTTTGATCCCGAAGAGAAGCGCGTTTTGCTCCAGCGGTTTCATCGATCCGAAGATCGCGAACGCGCGCATGAGTTCCGCCGAGGGCTTCGTCTTTTCGAGCGCCGCCCAGTTCCGCAGGGTCTTGTGGACGCGCATCTGCACGTCGGGGATCAAAGTTTCGCACTTCGAATCGCACTTCGCGCCCGCGATTTTCTCGAGGACGGGGAGCGCCTCTTTGTTCCGTTGGATGTGGACGAGGTTTTCGAACAGCTCGGCCTGGGTCGCGATGGTCTCGTCTTCATTGACCGACTTCATTTGCAGTACGGTCAGGAAAACGAGCGCCGATTCTTTCTTCTGGCCGGTGCGCTTCAGCTCTTCGGCGAAGAGCTTCAAGTTCGATTTCTGGATTTCTTGGTCCGTGCCCGAAGCGTTCAGGACCTTCTGGATCGCGTTCGATTTGAAGGGAACGCGCGCGTAGAAGATCGCCATGTCGCGGGCCGCTTCGATCCGCAAACCCTGATCGAGTTGGGGATTCTTCAAGAGCGCTTCCATCTTGCGGACGGCGTCCTGCTCGCGGCCTTGGTGCAGCGAGCACCACGCCAAGCGGTACTGGGCGAAGGCGTTTTTCTTCTTCGAATTCTGGATCTCGTTGTACATCTTTTCGGCGGTTTTATATTCGCCGATGGCGAAGTTCAGGTCCGCCAGCAGATCCGTCGCGGTCCAGTACTCTTCCGAGCCTTTCTGCGATTTACGGATTTCGACCAGAAGTTTTTCGGCCACTTTGGATTGATCAATGAGTTGATACAGTTGAGCACGTTGCAGGTTCGCGCGGACCTTTTGATCCTTGGCGAGGCTTCCCATGACCTGTTCGATCAGGGCGATGGCCTGGACGCGGTCCTGGCGGGCCTCTTTCGAAAGCTCGCCCTTCTTCTCCATGGACTCCATATCGCGCAGACGTGCGCGGTCGGCCAAGAGATCGGCCATACGGAGCGTGGTGGGGCCGAAGCTCGAATCCTTCGCGCTGAGGTTCGCGCGCACCTCGGCGAGCTTCGCGATCAGGATATCGTGCGTTTCCGCATCCAGGGTCACGGCTTTCGCCGCGGACGCCACCATCGCGATGATGAGGAATGCGCGCACGATCACTTTCGTGATCGGAGCAAGCATTTGAATTTGGGGTCCTTGAGTCATGTTCTCTCCTCACAAAAAACACACGGGGCCAGCCTGGGCAGAGGCAAGTTCGGTGCCCCGCGGAGTGTTGAAAAAACTTCCGACTGAACAGGCTCTATTCGAGTGTAGAGCGTGAGAATCCTGACAGCTTCCGTGTGTTTCCGTCGTCGCGCGCGCATTTACGTCACGTTTGCCGCTTTTTGTTTCTGGGTGGGGTTTTTCAGGGGGGAAATTATTTTTGCGTGCCGGAAAATGCAAAAACCCGCTCTTGTGGAGCGGGTTTTCGTTCGTGAGATCCGGCGAGTGATACGTTTAGCGAACCGACTCGACGACCGCGAGTTTATAGGACTGGAAGCTCGCTTCCGAAGCGGCGACCAAGATGGGGCTCAGATCGTCGTAGCTCATCCCGCGCGCGGCTTGGATGATCAGTTCGGCTTTCTTCGCCACGATCTGGCCGGCTTCCATCTTCGACTTCTCTTCGGTCAGGCGACGCGAAAGATCGCGGGGCTGAACGATTTCATCGCCGATTTTATAGCGGCCGTTTTCGATGGCGAGGATGACGCCTTTCTTGAGCGCATCGGTGTGCGACGCGATCGGCATGCCGTTCATCGCTTTGAGCTCGACCTCTTGGATCGAGTTCGACGTGTTCATCAAAAGGAAGATGACCAGAATCGAGAAGGCGTCGATCAAAGACGTCAGCATCAGCGAGCCGACCAGGATCGAGTGCGAGCCCTTGCCTTTGGGGCGCAGGATCGACAGACCTTTCGTGGGCGACATGGCGACTTTCGGGGCCAGAGGCGATTGGGCATTCATGGCATCGCTCCTTAAATCGAGTTCTTCAAGGGGACGAGTCCCACTTGAGAAATCTTCTGGTCACGGAAGACCTGCATGGTTTTGATCACGTCGTCGTACTTCACCGCGCTCGAAGGCATGATGAAAACGGTCGTCAGCATATTGTAGCGCTGCTTCAAAGCCGTGACTTTCGCGTTCAGTGTGTTCGCATCGACGCGACCACCGATACCGCGGATTTGGTCGCGACCGTTGGTGGTCTGACCGGGAACGTCTTTGATCATCAGAGTCACATCACCGCTCGCCGCGATTTCCACCGACACGGAGGGCGGGGGAGTCGAAGCGTCGATGTTCGATCCGGTCGCCTGGTTCAGCGAGAACCCGCCGACCTGGATCATGACGGCGCTGATGAGCAGGAAGCAGATGCACGTCGAAAGAATGTCGATAAACGGAATCAGGTTCAGTTCGAATGTTCCGTCGTTATTATCTTGTCCGCCGACCATGTTCGACTCCTTTCCTACTCAATAGTTCGATTAAGCTTTTTTCGATTTGATTTTCGCGGCGGTCATGTCTTGGTTGAAAGCCAAGAGGTTCAGCGCGCGGAGCGAATTTTCATTCAGCTCTTCCGACAGACGCTGTGCGCGGCTCTGCAGGATGGTGTAAGTGACCAGCGCGGGAATCGCGACGATCAGACCGTAAGCGGTCGCGTTCATGGCTTCCGAGATACCGGCGGCAAGAACGGCTGAACGTTCAACGGGGTCCGCGTTAGCGATACCGGCGAACGACTTGATCATACCCACGATGGTACCGAGCAGACCCAACAGAGTCGCCGTGTTACCCAGCATCGCCAAGTACGAAGTACGGCGGTTCAGGCGTGCGTTCTCGGTCAAGAGAACCGCGTCCATTTTACCTTGAATCTCTTCACGTCCACCCATGTGGAGGGCCGCTTGAGTTCCGGCCGCAACGACGGTACCGAGAACGCTCTCACGAGCCATTTTCTCGGCCATCGAGTTGGCTTTTTCGAGATCGCCTTTGCGAACGCTGTCTTCGAAGTCGCGCGACAGGCGGTTTTCGCCGGTCTTACGCAGAACGAAGAGCGAGTAGCCGCGCTCGATGATAACCGCGAAGGTCGCGATTTGCGCGAGCAAGATGGGGAACATCCAGATTCCGCCTTCAACGAAGAAGTGGGTGATGCTTGTGAACAGTGACATCGTGGCCTCCAAAATTAATCAGTGAACCTTGCGGCTCGAAAATTCTTCCGCGAGCCCAATGAGCAAGCCGAGTGCCGAGCCCTCTTCTTCACGCCATTTTGAGCTGAGGGGGACGCCCACGGGCGGCCAAGCTGAGAACGAATTCAGGGGCTTTGGGGACGGCTTGCCAGTGACTAATTTTGAGACGCGGTGACGTTCAACGGCGTTCGCCAAGGGGCCGCGGGGCACGGACTTTGAGTTCCTAAGGTCTGAATTCGACCAAGGAGCCGTCCAAATGAAGCTGAACCGCTTGTTGTTGACCACCCTGTGCACAGCCGCGATCCCTTTTTCGGCCTTCGCCGAAACTCCGGCGAAACCCCTGATGCTCGAAGAGCTTCCTCCGGCGGCGATCTTGCGGGTCAATAAAAGCTGGGGTGGGACCTATCTGCTGCCGGACGGTCGCGAGCTTCGCCTTTCTCAGGACAAACGTTCCTTGGAAGTTCGGCGCTTCAACCAGGTCCAAAAGATCGATCTGCCCGGCGCGGCCACCAGTATGGCGAATAAGAGTAAAGGCGTGATCCAATTCTACGGGGCCTATGATGAAACGACAAAGAACTATGAGATGTTCTTCGTCCATCTGAAAACAGGCAAATCCTATCGTAAAGCGCCGGACGAGAAGGCCTATCTGATGTCCATGGGCGACTCGACGATCCTGCAATCGAACTCCCGTTACGAATACATCGACGACCGCACCGGCGACCTGAAGCTTTTAAAAGAGCGGGCGACGGGCGCGACCTCGGTCAGCTACAATTCGATGCGCACGAGTCTGGGGCACATTATCACCATCGAGGGATCGATCTTCCGCGTCTCGCACGACGGTGAATGGTCGGTGATTCCGGTTCCGGCCGGCGTGACCTATTGTAGCGAGCGTGATGAAAAAGGCATCCTCGATTGCGGCGGGAACGACGGTCGGACTCAATACCTGGTTTATCCTAACGGCAACGACAACGACGACCTGAAGTGGGTGACGTGGGAGTATTCCGGAAAGACGCTCTTAGCATTCAATGCTTCCCGCCACGAGGCCATTTGGGTCAACGAGATCTCGACGCCCGACGTCTCCAAGGTGGCGACGATGAACGTGACCCGCGTCGATACCGGCGCGACTCAGCAGGTGAAGTTCCGTACGTTGGATCCGCGGGGAAGTCTGGACTTCTTTTTCCGTCTGGGCGGCGCGAAGTACATTCTTTGGTTCAAGAACAAAGACGTTTCGGTCGTGAGCGGTGAAGATTTCTGGGCGGCTTTCGATGCCCGGGCGCTGCATTCGCTGAAGACGAAAGGCCGCGCCCTTGGCAATGCGCGTTCCATCGCCGATCTCACGCCGCTTCTGCAGAATGAGTTCGTGGACAGCTACAGTTCGCAGACGGATGGCGGTTACCAGATCTCGACCCGTGACGGCGTCTTGACCTATGGCCGTGTCGGCGCGAAAGAGCAACATCGAGTCTTCCTGGGATCGGACCCGTCGGTCCGCGTGCTGCCCAACACGGACTTCGCGCTTTTGCAATTCCGGGTGGGCTCGAACAACTTCAACGTCCTCTATAATATGGAGCTGCATCGGGCCTTTGAGCTCGGCGCCGGCTACGCGAATGTGGACTCCAGCGACAAGGGCGATCAGATCCTGATGTCGCGCAACTCGGAAGAGTGGCTGATCGGTTTGGGGCTCACGAACCAGAACCTGAATTGGCGTAAAGGTCTGCACACGGGACTCACCCGCGGGGCGCTGAGCGATGAGGTCATGGGTTCGTGCACGACGCCGGAACTTCCGCAAGAGCAGGGGATCGCCTCGGCGCTCCTGCGTTTGCGCCAGATGCCCGATGCCCGCGTGGATGAACACGGCTTGCGTTCACTGCTCGCCTATCAACTGACGCAAAGCGAGCTGATCCTCGTCGCGCAGGTCATCCAGAAAAATCTGGCGTCAAAACCCGAGGACACGATCTTGGCCTTCCGCCGCCTCGGATTGGCCGAGCGTCTGCAAGCGCTGCGTCCGGGTTTCAAGGCCTCGCCGTGTTTGAACGCTCAAGAGCTTGAGCGCCTTCGCCATCACGTCAGTCAGCTGTTCAAGGAAGCCGCCGATCAGAACTTGGTGGGAACCGATATCTACAGTTTTCAGCACTTGGTGGCGCTGCAACCCTTGGTGAACGAATTCGGCTTCGCGAATGAGCGCTCCGAGGACGTGATCATCGAGAAAATCGCGAAAGCCGCCGAGCTTCATCCGCAGCTTCAGGGCGTCTTTCCCTCGAAGCTGTACTACTTCGCCAAAGCGATCGCGAACCCCATTTTCGGTCGGCCCGTGAAATTCAAAACCGACGTGACCGTCAATCAAGACAAGAAGGTCTCGCACGTCACGCTGTTGAGCACGGTTCCCGCCTGGGGCCAAAACGTGCGCCGCAATTCGTTCGGCTTCTATCACGGCGTGATCAGCTCGATGGAGGTCGCGGGGAACGTGGGCGCGAAGGTCACGCAACGTTTCGAATGGCGTGCCTTGGGACAGAAGTTCGCCGCGGACGTGACGCTCACGAAGTCCGGTGACCTCAGCCACCTCGTGCCGGCCGAAGCCTCGGTCGACTACGCGGCTTTGAATCAAGATCGCAAACTCGTCGGCATGATGGTCGTCGGCACCAACATGGGAAATATGCATTCGGCGATGACGATGAGCCAGTACGAGTATTTCTACAAAACGCACGGGTACAACTTCGAGGCGACGACCCAGATCCCGAACTCGCTTCAGTTCATGCAGGAAAAAATCTCTTCGGGTGAGCTCGACTACTTGGTGAAAGAAGCGCACTCGGACGGCGATGAGCGGAATCTTTTCCGCGCGGCGCGCGTGGGTGAGCTGCGGATCGGACGCAAGGTCCATCCCGTCTCTGGGCGCGAGCAGATCGTTTACCTGCTGTCGCCGAAGTACGCCTCGGGCAGTATGGTGGCGGGTGAGGGTGGGTCGGACGACCTGATCCCCAACCAACTGTTCGGCGAGTGGATTCGCGCGCGGGAGTCGACGAAGAAAGGGCCGCTCGTTTATCTGAATGCGAGTTGTTCGAGTTCCACCAAGGTCATCAACGAGATCACGGCGACGCGTTCGAAATTGCTGATCGCCATCCCTTCGGTGACGGCGATTTCGATGTTCCGCAGCTCGCACACCAACTCGACGGCGGTCTTCCTCGAGGGCCTGCATAACGGGCTGGATTGGGCGACCATTCGTAAGCGGATGGAGATCGACAGGGAAGTGAAGGAAGAGCGGAACAACCTCTTCGCCTTGCCGAATGAGGAGCGCTTCGACCGGTCGATCCGCAAATCCTTGGGATTCACGGTCGATACCGACGTCCGCCTGATGGATTTGCGATTGAACCGCAGCTTCTCGGTCGACGAGTTCAACCGCGATCATTAGAAATGAAAAACCCGCCGGGATGGGGCGGGTTTTTGCTTCAACCGTCCTGGTTGGTGCGGGGCGGGTCGGGACGGAGTCTTACAGCCCCGAAATCAGCGTGCCGGTCTGGTGATCCAGAATCTGGCGGCGCAGATCGTTGTTCTTCACGCGCTGTTGAGCGATTTCGCGACGCAAGTTCTGGATCTGGCTGGTCTGCTGACCGCGTTTTCTTTCGATTTCCTTCAAGGTCCGCTTCATCTCGTCCTGTTCGGACTTGAGTTTCGCTTTCTCTTCGGCGAGCTCGTGCTTCACGCGTTCGTAGTCCATCTCTTGTTCGCTCGCGACGCTGCGGCCCTGCTCCATATTGCGCTCGATCTGCAGGCGCTCTTCACGGGCGGCGGCGATTTGGCGGCGCATTTCGGCGCGCTGTTGCTTCAGGCCTTCGGTTTTGGCGATGGCGTCGGCGCTTTTCTGTTTCGCCTTGTCGATTTCACGTTGGGCTTTCGCCAGATCACCGCGCGACACTTGGATCTCTTTCGTCAGACGCACGTTTTCCGCTTTCAGGTTTTCGACCTGACGGACGGTGCGATCGGCGGCTTTTTCAGCCTCGCGTGCTTTCTTTTCCGCATCGCGAGCGGCCATGCGCGCTTGGCGCCCGCGCTCTTGGTTCATGCGCTGCTCTTCACGTAAGCGACGCTGATCTTCCTTCGCTTGCGCCAAGGCGCCGTCCGAATCCGCGATCGCCGCTTCGGCGTCGAGCGAATCCTCTTCGGTACCGACATAGGCTTGGGCTTGCAGTCCGGTGAACATCAGTAGTGCGATCAGCAGTGCTTTCATCTGTTACCCCTTTTGAGACGCCATCGTTCGCGCCTCTTGATCTGTGAAAATGCGAAGAAAGGGCCAGCCGGGAACGAATCTACGTGCAGGAGACCTTCGACGACTGCGGGGAACTTCGACACTGTCTGGCACTTCAACAAGGATGAGACACGTGAAACGTTTCAAGGCGAGTCGCGAAGGCCGGCGTGAACGCGTTTCCGTCACGTTTCAACCACGCTTCGACCATGGTCCGATGCCGCCGAATGAGAATTTCCCGATACGTGTGTATCGGGGGAAGCTCCATGCGCAGAATTTTTCGACGCCTCGTTTTAGGTGGAATCGCCTTGTTCGCTTTCGTGACCTATTTTTGGCCGCCTTTCGCGTTCTCGGCGATCCTTTTTGGTCCGCTGCTTTTCTTCGGACTTGTGGACTACTTCCAAACGAAGCAGAGCGTGCGTCGGAATTACCCTCTCGTCGGACGCTTCCGTTACCTGCTCGAAAGCATCCGTCCCGAAATCAATCAGTACTTCGTGGAGTCCAATACCGACGGGACGCCGTTCAACCGCGAGCAGCGTTCGCTGGTTTATCAGCGCGCCAAACATGACCTCGACACCTTGCCCTTCGGTACGCAGCGGGATGTCTATGCTTCGGGTTATGAATGGGTGAACCATTCCCTTTCGCCCAAACACGTGAAGTCCACGGATTTGCGCGTGGTCATCGGCGGACCGGATTGCAAACAGCCCTACTCGGCGAGCGTCTTCAACATCTCGGCGATGAGTTACGGGTCGCTGAGCCCCCAGGCGGTGACGGCCTTGTCGTCAGGCGCGAAACAGGGTGGCTTTTATCACAATACGGGGGAAGGTTCCGTCAGTCCTTATCACGTCGCCGGGGGCGGGGATCTGGTTTACCAGATCGGCACGGGCTACTTCGGTTGCCGCGCGGACGACGGGAACTTTTCGCCGGTGAAATTCGAGGCGACCGCGAAACATCCGCACATCAAAATGATCGAGGTGAAGCTGTCACAAGGAGCGAAACCCGGTCACGGCGGCATCTTGCCCGCGCGTAAAGTGACTCCCGAAATCGCGGCGATCCGTGGCGTGCCGATGGGGCAGGACGTGTTGTCCCCGCCGGGGCACAAGGCGTTCGAGACTCCGGAAGGTCTTTGCCACTTCATGAAAGAGCTGCGGGAGCTGTCGGGCGGAAAGCCCGTGGGATTCAAACTTTGTGTCGGCAAAAAGGTGGAGTTCATCGCGATCTGCGAGGCGATGAAGAAAACGGGCATCACGCCGGACTTCATCACGGTCGACGGCGGCGAGGGCGGCACGGGCGCGGCGCCGGTCGAATACTCGAACAGCGTGGGTTCGCCGCTCAAAGACGGTTTGATTTTCGTCCACAATGCGCTGACCGGCTACAACTTGCGCTCGCGGATTCGCGTGATCGCGAGCGGCAAAGTGGTGACGGGCTTCGATCTTTTGCGCAACCTCGCGATCGGCGCGGACCTCTGCAATTCCGCGCGCGGGATGATGCTGGCGCTCGGCTGCATTCAGGCCCTGCGTTGCAATTCGAATAAATGCCCCGTGGGCGTCGCGACCCAGGACAAGGATTTGGCGGCGGGTCTGGACGTTCCGGACAAAGCCCAGCGCGTGGCGAGCTTCCATCACGAAACGGTGAAAGCGGCGGCGGAGATGATGGGCTCCATGGGGATCGCGCAAGCGGCGGACCTGAAACCCTGGATGATCCTACGTCGCGTGTCCGATCACGAGGTCCGTCACTACGCGGAGCTTTATCCGTATCTGCGCGGCGGGGAACTGCTGGACGCACGCACGGCGCCGACCGAATGGGCGGAGCTTCTGCGTTGCGTGTCTTCCGAAAGTTTCACGCCGGTCCCCGAAGCGCAGAACCAGCCCGAGATGGCGAAGATCCGTCTGGCGTCTTAAGGCGCTGTATCTACTCGAGCCTTAAGGCTCGAAGATGAGCGGCAGCGTGATCCACGTGGCCGAGGTCGCGCGGGGGAACTCGACCGCGGCGTAGATCTTCAGGATCTCTTTCAGTAAGCGGGTCGGCTCTTGGCCGGTACCGTCCTTCACGGTGCGCGTGCGGTATTCGGCGCGCGCCACGCGTCCGTCTTTACCGACACTCAGTCCCACCGCGAGCGTTCCCCACAGATCCGCCGGGACGTCGAGCTCGTTCAGGATGCGGTCGAGAGCGGCGTTCAGAAGCTTCTCGACGCGGGCACCGGGAAGCGGTCCTTCGACGTAGGTTTTCGGCTGCGAGAACCAGCCGTGCACGACGAGGCGACCGTCCATGGGATCGTCCACGCCCTCGACCCGGCGTACGCCGTGGGGGCGACGGGGATCGAAGACGGTCAGGCGGTTGAACTGAGGACTCACGCGGGTCACGAAGCTGTCCAGCTCGCGATCGGTGGAGCCGGGGCTCGAGCTCCAGAAGTTCAAGGCGCCGTCGGACAACACCAAGGTTTCGCCGCCGCGGTATTTTGGTTTTTGCGGGCTCAAAGAATAGACAAAGGCCCACGGGCCGTGGGGCACGTCCGAGTGCAGATCCTGGTAGCAACCGTCGATGTAGCAGGACAGCCAGGGCGGCGAGATGTCCCAGCACCCCAGATGGCGGCGTCCCCACATCACCAAATCTTTATGAAAGGCCATGTAGAGCTTCTCGGGAAAGTAGTGGTAGGCGGGCGTGCGCAAAAGCCGGTACTGATCGCGGACATTCCAGTAGTCCCAGACGAAACGTTTGGGCGCGAGGGACTTCGGGTCGGCGAACTGCTCGTCGTAGAAGGCGCGCAGCGCGGGCGCGTGGGGACTGAATGAATCCTGAGTGAGAATGGCGCGGTCCTGGGACGTCTTCACGGGCTTTTGTGTCATTTCCTTGTCAATGCAGCTTGGACGCGGAGAGGTCAACCCTTGCTTGGGCGCGGGGGGAGTGCTGGGATCACCTCCATGGAAAAGCGACAAATCCCCAAAGACACGCATCTCTCGGTGGCCGATCTGGCCTTCTTCCTGGACATCGAAGCGACGAAGCTTGAGGCCCGCTTGAAAAAGCTCGATCCCTCAAGAAAAGCCAAATCGACCGTTGAGCCTGCTCTTGTGCGTAAAGCGGTCGAGGCCGCTGGCTACAAATACCCGAAGCAGGTCGTCTCGTTCCAGATGCTGAAAGGCGGCGTCGCGAAGACGACCTCGGCCTTGAATTACGGCTGGCGGGCGGCGCAGTACGGGGCGCGGGTGCTCTTCGTCGATCTGGATCAGCAGGCGAACTTGAGTTTCGCGCTGGGCGTGGACGCGGAAAACCTCCCGGTCTGGGTGGACATCGTCGAGAAGAAAACCCCCGTCGCCCAAGCGGTGGTGAAGGTGTCCGAGAACATCGACCTGATCCCCTCGTCGCTGAACAATTCGGTTCTTGATCGGGTGCTTTACACTTCGCACCGCAATCTGGCCCACGCGGTGAAGACGCCCCTGAAAGAGATCGCCAAGAATTACGACCTCATCATTCTGGATACGGCGCCGAGCCTGTCGGCCATCAATACGGCGGTCACCTGCGCGTCGGATGTGGTGATTCTCCCTATCAATCCCGACAAGTTTTCGATGATCGGGGTGCGTAAACACCTCGAGGATCTGAACGAGATGCGGGCGGACTTCGACTTGAGCTTTGACTCGAAAGTCCTTTTTACACGTTTCGACGGTCGCGAGTCGGGAAGCCAGATCTTCCTCGAGGAATGCCTCGAACTCTTTGAAAATTCCCTCTTAAAGCACTATATACGTTCCTCAGCGGAGATCAAAAACGCCCTCAGCGGGCCGCGGACGATCTTCTCGACGAAGAACAATGCGAAAGAGGATTACGACGGACTCACGCGTGAACTCTTAGGATTCTGGAAGGAGCGTTAATCATGCCCACGACCCGTGAATTCAAAACCCGCTCGAAAGTGTCCAAGCCGGGGGCTTCTGCTCCCGCGAAGAAAAAATCCGCGAAGGCAAAGACGGCCGCGAGGACCGAAGAGAGCATCACCGTCGTGAAAGCTGCTTCAACGTCGAAGCCGCAGCCGAAACGCCGTCCCGGTCGCCAAGAAGAAAAATCCACTCCGATGGAGGTCAAGATGAATGCCGAAATGGAAACACCCAAAGTCCAAGATATGGGCGAAACCCCGCGCGAAAACGTGAAGGCCGAAGAGATCAAGGCGGAAGACGTCGCGGCGGAATTCGAAGCGCCCACCGATGAGGACAAAGTCGAAATCAACTTCGCGGGCAGCGAGCTTTTGCGTTCGCGCTTCCCGAAGCCGTTCGAAGTCGCCGAAGCGGTGGCGACCGACTGGATGAAGGACGGTAAGTTCGATCATCTGCCGATCTCGCACCCGCTGGCGAACTGGGCCGCGCAACAGGGCCTGACGAAAGCGAAAGAGATCGAAAAGAAAGTCGTGGAAAGCCCCCGCTTCGAAAAAGCCGCGATGACGGCGCTGACCATGGCGATGAAGGCGCAGGCGACGTTCGAGCAGCTGCGCGCGAAAGTGAAACGCTAGAGATGATTTTCGAGGCGATCGAAGCGAAAGTGCGGGCGGCGTTTCAGCCCTCGCACCTGGAGCTCGAGAACGAAAGCCATACGCATCATCGTGGGGGTGACGAAACTCACTTCCGTTTGGTGGTCGTCAGTGCCGCGTTCGAAGGCGTTTCGCGGGTCGATCGCCAGCGCCGCGTCTACGCTCTTCTCGATGAAGAGCGGGCGGCCGGTCTGCACGCGCTGGCGATGTGGACCTACACCCCGGCGGAATGGGCCAAAATGGGCCCCCACGTGGACCTAGACAGCCCGTCCTGTGCGGGTCAGACGCCCGCAAAACCCAGCTGACTTCGTTGCCGCGTCGTCGACGTACCACAAGGGTACGCCTTCCTCCTTGCGCCTCGCATCTGGGCTTTGCAGGCGCCTTCGAATTTCGGAAGTCGTCTTAAGACAGTTCTTCGAGTTTTGCTTTGAGCTTGAGCAGAAGGTCTTCGAGGTGTTCGCGCTCGGATTCCGCTTCTTTCAGCATCTCCGTCGCTTTCTGTTCGGATTTTTCCCATTCGGCGAGGGCCTGCTGAAGAAGACCACGGGTTTCCTGCCAGCGCTTCTGCTTGGAAGGCTTGTCACCAGCGGCTTTGGTGGTTCCGGAAAGCGCCGTGGGCGCTTCCGAGGGCATCCCGCCCGTCGTTTTCGTGTTCTTACGGTCCGTCGTCATGAAGGTGTTCGAGTGTAGGGAGGCCCCTGCGCCTCGAGCAAGGAATTTTCGAGGCAAGATTGACAATCATGAGGGGCGTGACGAACATGGCCCTTCCGCGCGCACATTTGATTGACACTCCTGATTTATTGTTCCGCGCGCGTGCAACACCGAGGTGAAAATGTCCCAAGATATCATCTACACCATGAAAGGTGTCAGTAAGGTTTATCCTCCCCAGCGTTACGTGCTGAAGAACATCTATCTGTCGTACTTCTACGGCGCGAAGATCGGCGTTCTGGGGCTGAACGGTTCGGGAAAATCCAGTCTGCTGAAGATCATGGCGGGCGTGGACCAAGACTTCTTGGGCGAAGCCTTCCCCGCGCGCAAAATGCGGGTCGGCTATCTGCAACAGGAGCCCGAACTCGACGAAACCAAAACGGTGAAAGAGAACATCTTCGCCGGCATGGGTGAACTCCCGAAATTGATGGACGAGTACAACGCGATCTCGAAGAAATTCGAAGATCCCGAGCTGGATCCCAACGAGATGGACAAGCTCATCAACCGTCAGGGCGAGCTGCAAGAGAAGATCGAAGGACTGGGCGGCTGGGAGGTCGATCAGAAGATCGAGCTCGCCATGGATGCGCTCCGCTGTCCGGATGGCGATCTGCCGGTGACGCAACTTTCGGGCGGTGAGAAGCGCCGCGTGGCCCTGTGCCGCCTTTTGCTCTCGGAACCCGACATCTTGCTGCTGGATGAGCCGACGAACCACTTGGACGCCGAAAGCGTCCATTGGCTCGAGCAGTTTCTGGCGCGTTTCCCCGGCACCGTCATCGCGGTCACGCATGATCGCTACTTCCTGGACAATGTCGCGGGCTGGATCTTGGAGCTCGATCGCGGCGAGGGCATTCCCTGGAAGGGGAACTACTCGAGCTGGCTCGAGCAAAAGGACAACCGCCTGAAGAACGAACAGAACCAAGAGCAGAAGCGTCAGTCCATGATGCAAAAAGAGCTCGAGTGGATCCGGCAAAATCCGAAGGCCCGTCAGTCGAAATCGAAAGCCCGTATCTCGAACTACGAGGCGATGCTGAAAGAGCCGACGGCGGAACGTCTGAGCGAGATGTCGATCTACATCCCGCCGGGGCCGCGTTTGGGCGAAATCGTCGTGGAAGCGCAGAACGTGCGCAAAGCTTACGGCGGTAAACTCCTGTTCGACGATCTGAACTTTTCGATCCCGCGGGGCGCGGTGGTCGGGGTCGTCGGTCCCAACGGTGTCGGTAAAACGACCCTCTTCCGTATGATCACCGGTCAGGAAAAACCCGATTCGGGGACCTTCAAGGTCGGCGAAACCGTGAAGATGGCCTACGTGGATCAGAACCGCGCGACGCTCGATCCGAACAAAACCATCTGGGAGCAGCTCTCGGATGGCCTGGATATGATCAAGCTCGGTGCGCGTGAAGTCGCCAGCCGCGCTTACGTTTCGTGGTTCAACTTCTCGGGAGCGGACCAGCAGAAAAAAGTGGGGGTCCTGTCGGGCGGAGAGCGAAACCGCGTCAATCTGGCGTCGACCCTGAAGACCGGCGCGAATCTGCTGCTGCTCGATGAACCGACGAACGATCTGGACGTGAACACCATGCGTGCGCTCGAGGAAGCGATCAACGATTTCGGCGGCTCGGTCGTCGTCATCAGCCACGATCGCTGGTTCTTGGACCGCATCTGTACGCACCTGCTGGTCTTCGAGGGCGACTCGAAGGTCAACTTCTTCCACGGTAACTTCTCGGAGTACGAGGAAGATCGCCGCAAGCGCCTGGGCGAAGAGGCGGCGCGGCCGAAACGGATTCGTTTCCGCCCCATTCAGTAAGGCTCAGGCCTTCCGCAAAGCTCCCTCCGGGGAGCTTTTTTTATTTCGAAACAGAGGAGACAGCCTAGTTTTTCCGAGACGTTTTCGGCTCATGAAACAGGCGGCGCAGGTTCTCGAAGTGACGGTGCAGGTCACGGAACTGTTCGCTTGTTCCCCCCTGATCGGGGTGGAGTTTCATTGCGGCTTTCCGGTAAGCCGTCTTCAATTCCCGAGGGGAAAAGTTGTTTTCCAGCTCGGGAAACGCGTTTTTAACGAAATTGAAGCTGTCTGTCTGAGTCGCGTCAAAGCGGTGGGCGGGGCGAACTTTCGGTTTCACTCCGTAGGCGGAGCGCGCGCGGTTCGCCGAGGGGCGCGCGCTTTGGACTTGCCCCATCAGCCACGCCATTCCCGAGGGAAAAAGCTCAGTTTCCGAGGGGAAACGCGGGGTTTCGACGTTTTTCTCGTCGCGCAACTCGCGGCGAATTTTGTCTTCTAAGAGCGAGGCGAACTCCACAAAACGTCCCATTGTTAGACTTATCGGACGGGTTTTCCGAGGGGAGAGTCGAGCGCACGTCCTGATTTTCAGAGGGGGGGCCTCATTTTTTTTTGGACAAAGCCTTTAAACCCGTGAACACTGATCGAGTTTAGAACAAGACATTGGTCTTAAGACTGAAGGAATAGAAACGCTTAACAACGTTCAAAAACACAGTTCAACTACGGAGGACTGAAATGGCAAAAGCCAAGAAAAAAGCGACCAAGAAGGCAGCTACAAAAAAAGCGGCTCCCAAAAAAGCCACTAAGAAAGCAGCTCCCAAAAAAGCCACTAAAAAAGCGGCTGCTCCCAAAGCGAAGGCAAAGCGCAAGCCGAACCCCGCTTTCATGAAACCCCTCACTCCCTCGTCGGCTCTGGCGGCAGTGATCGGCGCGACGCCGGTTCCCCGTACTGAAGTCGTGAAGAAGCTCTGGGCTTACATCCGCAAAAACGGACTGCAAGACTCGAACAACCGCCGCAACATCAACGCAGACGACAAACTGCGCCCGATCTTCGGTAAGGCGACTGTTTCGATGTTCGAAATGACCAAACTGGTCAGCAAACATCTGAAAGGCTAATTCTCCTCGCGAGAATTGGACGGGGCCCCTCTCGAGGGGCTCTCGGTTGAGAAGGCTCCCGCAAGGGGGCCTTTTTTATTTGGCCCCTCTTCTGGCGGCCTTTTTTCGTTTCCGGGCCCCTATATCGGACCTGAGGGGGCGGCCCTCCAAGCCCGGACCTTGATTTTCCCTCTAAAACGCGCGACAAATCAGGCCTCGAAAACAGGGCAGGCTATGTTGAAAAAAACGCGGACGCCGCTGACGGCGGACGAGATCAAAAAAATGCGTGTGGTCGGTAAAATGGCCGCGCGGACACTGGAGCACGCCGGATCGCTTCTGCGCATCGGCATGAGCACCCTGGACATCGACACCATCGTCGCCGAACACACGGCCTCCACGGGCGGCAAATGCGCGACGCTGGGTTATCACGGCTGGCCCGCTTCCTGTTGCGTCAGCATCAACAACGTCGTCTGCCACGGAGTGCCCCGCGACAACGTGAAACTGAAAGACGGCGACATCGTGAACGTCGACGTGACCACCGTTTACGACGGCTTCTTCGGCGACTGCTCGGCCACCTACCTGATCGGCAACGTCAGCGATAAGGCCCGCGATCTCGTCGAGGTCGCCCGCGAGGCGCGCGACAAAGGCATCGAGGTCATCAAGGCCGGCGCTTCGACCGGCGACATCGGCTTCGTCGTGGACAAGTTCGTCACTCGCCGTGGTTACAATACGGTGAAAGAGATCGGTGGCCACGGCATCGGCCGCGTCTTCCACGATGAGCCCTTCGTTCCCAGCTACGGCAAACGCGGGCGCGGAGATTTGCTGCGCGCGGGTTTCTGCATCACGGTGGAACCCATGGTGAACCAAGGCTCCGCGGCGTTCGACGAGATCGAAGTTCCCGGCTCCACCCACAAAGAATATCTGACCGCCGACGGGAAACTCTCGGCGCAGTTCGAACACACGATCCTCATCACCGATGAGGGTTACGAGATTCTCACGTTACCTTGATTTTATTTAAGTAGTGATTAACCGCCCAAGACCCGGGCACGAAGGATGATATGGCGACCACAACGCAGACGAACGGAAAGACCAAAATGAAAATGGCTCCCAAGGCAGTGAAAGCTCCGAAAGCCGACAAGGCTCCCGCGAAAAAAGGCGCGAAGGGCAAGGCCGACAAGATCAACCCCTGGGGCACGGACTACCGCGTTTGCGAAGCGGCGATGAAAGATCCCAAAGTGTTCGCGGAACTCGCGCGCTGGGGCCGTGAAGAAATCAAAATCGCCGAAAAAGAAATGCCGGGCCTGATGGCTCTGCGTAAAGAGTACGGTAAACAAAAAGTCCTGAAAGGCGCGCGCATCTCGGGCTGCCTGCACATGACCATCCAAACCGCAGTGCTGATCGAGACCCTGGTGGAGCTCGGTGCGGAAGTCATGTGGTCGTCGTGCAACATCTTCTCGACCCAAGATCATGCGGCGGTTGCGATCGCGGCGGCGGGTATTCCCGTTTACGCTTGGAAAGGCGAAACGGACGAAGAGTTCAACTGGTGCATCGAGCAGACCATCACCAACTGGGGTCCCCAAGGCTTCAATATGATCCTGGATGACGGTGGCGACCTGACGAACATGATGCACGAGCCCCGTTTCGCGAAAGAGATGAAGAACATCATCGGTCTTTCGGAAGAAACGACCACCGGCGTGCACAACCTCGTGAAGCTGGCCGAGCAAGGCAAACTGAAAGTTCCCGCGATCAACATCAACGACTCGGTGACGAAGTCGAAGTTCGACAACCTTTACGGCTGCCGTGAGTCCCTCGCGGACGGGATCAAGCGCGCGACCGACGTCATGATGGCGGGTAAAGTCGTCGTCGTCGCCGGTTACGGCGATGTGGGTAAGGGTTCGGCACACTCGGTGAAGGGTCTGGGCGCCCGCGTTCTGATCACGGAAATCGACCCCATCTGCGCGCTGCAAGCGGCGATGGAAGGTTTCGAAGTCGTCACCATGGAAGAAGCCGCGCCCATCGCGGACATCTTCGTCACGGCGACCGGCTGCTGCGACATCATCACCGAGAAGCACTTCTCGGTCATGAAGGACAACGCCATCGTCTGCAACATCGGTCACTTCGACATCGAAATCGATATGGCTTGGTTGAACAAAAACTCGAAGCTGCGCGAAGTGAAGCCGCAAGTCGACATCCACACCATGAAGAACGGCCGTCAGATCATCGTTCTGGCGAAAGGCCGCCTCGTGAACCTGGGCTGCGCGACCGGTCACCCCAGCTTCGTCATGAGCGCGTCGTTCACGAACCAAGTGATCGCGCAGATCGAGCTCTACACCAACATCAAGAAGTATCCCGAGAACACCGTCTACCGTCTGCCCAAGCAATTGGACGAGAAGGTCGCGGCGCTTCACCTTGATCACGTCGGCGTCGCTTTGACCAAGTTGTCGTCGAAGCAGTCGAAGTATCTTGATATGCCCGTCTCCGGCCCCTTCAAGCCTGAGCACTATCGCTACTAAGAGCTTTTGCTAGAGACTGGTTTGTTTATGGAGCCCAAGGTTTTTGCCTTGGGCTTTTTCTTTTTTAGATAGCCTTGGCTTGTCTGTGGGATTTGCGTTGCCGTCGCTGGCGCGACGGACTTACGCGACGGCGGGAGGGGGCGAGGCTCTTCGTTGGCCGAGGGGGCGCCTCCCGCCGACGTACAAGTACGTACGCCTCTGGTCGGGCCCCCTCGTCCGCCTCGATCCTCGCTCCCTCCCGCCGTCGCTCTCTTCCGTTGGGCCACGAGGTGGGGTTGCCGGAAAATGAAAAACCCGGGGTGGACCCGGGTTTGAGTTAGCCGCTGACTTGTTGTCATGCGGCGCGTTTCAAGAGGTGAGCGGCTACCTTAGTTGACGTTGCAGTACATTTTGGCTTTGCCGTCGTACATGTCGTCGCAGGTCATGATGAGGTCGGCGACGAATTTTTTGTCCGTTTTGAAGTTGCGGGGCATGACGAGTTCGTAGTTGCAGAAAACGTCGGGCTTGGTTTCGAACAGGCGTGCGTCGGTGATGCGTTTGTCGTAGCGGGCGACTTCGGTTTTCGAGCCCAATGAACTCTTGCGGAGGTTTTTGATCTCCAGGTTCTTTAGGGTGTACGGGCTTTGGACTTCGGCTTTGATGCGCCATTGGCCCGTCGTGTTCATGTAGGCTTGCGCGTTCTTGCCGCTGTAGCAGCTGAGTTTCGCGGCCTGCGCCGAGACGGTCGCCGTCAGCATGATCACCACTGTCATCGCAATTTTGTGCATCCCCATATGAACCCCACTTCGCTAAGTCTTTTGTTACTCGCAAAGTTATAAACGAATCGGGGGGATGGCTCCAGTGTGCCAATTTTTGACAGGGAGTTGTTTCTTAGCGGAGCCGAAAATCGGCGCCAGCTCCGCTTATATCGAAGATCAGGCTTTCGTGATCGCGTCCAGCGCCGGTCCCCGAATCGCGACCACGGCGGGTTTTGGGATCGTTGAGCCGCCCCCGGGCCAGTGGCTGGTGAGCATTTCGGGCATCTTCGAGTTCGCGCCGGGATGTTGAACCGACAGGAAAAGCGTTCCGCCATCGGGTGAGAAACAGGGGCCGGTCAGCTCGGCATCGCGTGGCGCCGAAGCGACGCGAAAGGCCTGTCCCGCTAGGCGGCCCTTCATGGGAATCACGAAAAGCGCGTTGTTCCCGAAGGGCGCGTACACGCCCTGGTTCATCTTTTCGTCCGAGATGTCGGTGGTCATCCACAGATTGCCCGCGCGGTCGAAGCACAAATTGTCGGGGCAAGCGAAGCCCGTGTCCGTACCGCCCGCGCGGAAGGTCGATGACTTGAAGGTCAGGGCGCGGTGATCGCCGCCGGTCTCTTCGATCTTCAAAAGCTGTCCGAAAGGGCGTCCCGCATCGATGTTGTTCGTCAGCGCGACGATGACCGCTCCGGTGACGGGATCGATCTCGCAGTCTTCGGGGCGATCCAAAGGCGTCCCGCCCGCGAGCTTCGCGGCCTCGCGCGTGCGCACGCGAAGCTCCGCGACCGAACGAAAGCGCGCCTTCAGCGCGGGCGTGCGCTCGGGATCAAGCGGAATCCACTGACCGGCTTCGAGGTTCGCGACGTACAGCGTGCCCTCGGTCAAAGAGCCCGGCTTCGTCGCGATGAATTTGTAGAAACACTCGTTATCGGTATCGTCACCCATGTAGACGACGCAGGTCCCATCGGCCGTGGGGACGCAGGTGGCGCCTTCGTGGGCGAAACGACCCAGCGAGGTGTGCTTCACCGCTTTGCGCGTTTTCGGATCGATCTCGACGACCCAGCCGTAGTGTTCAGGCGGACGGGGGAAAAAGCCCGACCACGAGAGCTGCGCGCGCGGGGGCTTCAGTGTCCGCCGGCCCTGTTCGTCAAAAACGGCTTCCCCGTAGAAGTGATGATAATTCTCCTCACAGGTCAGAAAAGTTCCCCAGGGCGTCACGCCCCCCGAGCAGTTGGCGAGAGTGCCGATGGCGAAGCGGGAGTTTTTCACCCGCGCGGCGTTCGCGAAGGGGATCGTCGTATGGGCGTCGAAACGCGCGTTCAGGCCCGAGTTCTTCACGATGCGCCAGTCACCGTCGGCTTCGTCGCGCCGGGCGTGCAGAAGCGAGCCGCCCACCGCGCGCATTTCGAGATCGGCCTGCGCGCGGGTTTTCTTCGCCGCGGGGTCGTAATACAGATGCCCGCTGACGAACTGCGGATCGGCGGTTTCGTGGTTTACCCACAGGTAAGTCTCGGTGTCGTTGATCGGGATGACGCCGATGAAGTCATTGTTGAAACCGAACTTTTCGCCCGGGGTGACCGAGTCGTTCCACGCGATCAGTACGCGCGATTCAAAACCGGGAGCCAAAACCAAATCGTCTTCGGTCATCGGGAGCAGGGGCGTGAAGGGCAGGCCCGGAATGGCGGCGCCCAAACCGCGAGGGCTGGTGCACGCACCAAGAAAGGCGGTTGAAATTCCGGCCAGGCCGGCGAGGGCGCCGGTGCGGCCCATGAACTCAAGAAAACGGCGACGATCAAGCAAATTGGAATCGGACATGAAGGCAAGACTAGCGCGTTCACGCCCCGAGGAACAATTCGAATTCGGACAGGATTGAGGCCGTCGTCGCGATGGCGTGGCTTAGGCTGCGGCTTGACCGCGCACGGCGGTGGAAAGGCGGGGGCTGACGCCCGGATCGGCCGACACGGCGTCGAGGATCTCTTCGACCGTGCGGAGTTTACGCCCCGGCGAGACGAGGTTCATCTCGAGCAGGCGATCGACAAAATACAGAAGCTCGGCCCCTTCCGAGATTTTCATCTCGGGTAGCTGCTTCGGGAAGCCTTTGCCGTCGAAGCGCTCGTGGTGTTGCGCGATCGCGTCGAGGACCAAAGGCGGCAGGATCAATTTACGCTCCTGCAGTAGGCGCACGCTCTCGAGCGGATGGCGCTCGAACTCCGCGCGGTCTTCCGGTGTCCAGCCGAGCGGCAGGACGCAAAGCCCCAGATCCATAAACAGTCCCGCGACGGTCGCGTCGACGGGATCTATGAAGTTCGTGCGTTGCGCGAAGAGGGCGGCGGTGCGCGCGACCCGCAATGCGCGTTCGAAAAGATCGAATTCGCCGTCGTTCAAGCCGACCACGACCTCGTGACGGAAGTTCAGTTCCTTCGTCGACGCGACGATGTCGTCGGCGAGCTCACGCACCTTCGCCAAAAGGCGTTTGCCTTCGTCGAAATTCAAAGTCGGGGCGGCCATCAGGAACTCTTGGTAAAGTTCGCGAACCGCGGCGACGCGACGTTGTTGGATTTCGTACTTCGAACCGCCTTGGTCTTTGTGGACCTCGCGCGTGTATTTCACGAAGCGGTCGATGTCTTTTTCGGCGACGAAAAGCTGTTTCAGCTCGTTGTTCGACTGACGTTCCCGCACGGGATCGCCGGACTTCAGGATTTTCACGTACCGGCGGTTCATGGGCAGAAAGACGCTGACGTCGAAATCAACTTGCGTTCCCGCGGCGAGGTCCTCGGCGGGGACCGAAAGCAAATGCGGTTCGTCGTCGGAGGTCGCCAAAGCCGAGCGAATCGTCCGGCGGAAGTGACGCTCGTCCAAGGGGAAAAGATAAACTTCATCGCAACCGTTTTTAATGAGCGTCGCGGGAGGCTGGGCGTCTTGAAACCCGCAGACGAAATAGATCTTCGTCGTCGGCAACTGCATCCGCAGGCTTTGCGCGAGCTCGAGCGGCGGCAAATCCGCGATGGCCGAGCCGATCAAAACCGCACGGTAGATCCCGTCGTTCATCGATTCCAGTTTTTCGAAAAAGGAACCGCTTTCGTGGACGATGTCCTGCGCCGCGGTCGCGAAGCTGCCCGACATGACTTTCATCACGTTCTCGGGAACCCCAACGATGAGCAGGCGCGGCGACATCGACATCGATTAAGCGGCTTTCTTCGAAACTTCTTCGAGTTTGGCTTTCAGAGTATTGGCGTCGAAAGGCTTCACGATGTAGCCCGAGACTCCGGCTTTCAGGGCGTCCATGACTTGCGACATTTCCGATTCGGCGGTCACCAGGAAAAACGGCGTTTTGTTGAAACGGCTGTCCGCGCGGACGCGCTTCAGAAAGTCCAGGCCCGAGCAGTTGGGCATATTCCAGTCCGAAACGATCAGACCGATCGGCGGATTCGCCGAAGAGAAGGCCTCCCACGCTTTGGCGCCGTCGGCCGCTTCGGTGAAGTCGGTGAAGCCGATGTCACGCATCGCTTTTTGCACGAGCTTACGCATGGTGAGCATATCGTCGACGATCAGCACGCGGGTTTTGAGATCAAACATGTGAGTCTCCTTTGGTTTTAAATTTGGAAATCATGCGGCCGCCTTTCCGTGGTTCCGGTGAAGGGCGACTTCGAGATGGAACGGGCCCACCTCGGATTGGAAAGGAATCAGGACGACCGAACGCGGCGGCGCGTGGCGGTTTTGCAGGGCTTCGCCGCACAGAACGGACGGCAGGATGGGTTGCAAATTGTAGCCCGGCCGCTGGTTGAGTTCGGACTTCGTCGTACCGTAGATGATATTCATGAACTCGGCGGCGGCGTCTTGCAGCTCGGGCGAGATTTCGGAGTGCGATTCGCCGAACATCTTTTCGTAGAGCGCCAGAAAGACGGGGGCCGAAAAGGCGATGCCGATCGAGCCGTGAAAGAGGGGCGAGTCGA